>VHDG01000353.1 GCA_016871475.1 Verrucomicrobiota bacterium | reverse complement strand
ATGACTCCTACTCCGGGCTGAATGTTTCAAACAAGATCGTGCTGGTGTTGCGTTATGCTCCCGAGAATGTTGAGCCCAAGCGCCGCCAGGAACTCAACCGCTATGCGGCACTGCGGTACAAGGCGATGATGGCCCGTGAGCGTGGAGCGATCGGCCTGCTCATCGTGACCGGACCCAACTCTCCCAACCCGGGAGAGCTCGCCAAGATGGCCTCGGATGGCAGCCTCTCGGGATCCGGAATACCCGCTGTCACAGTTGGCACCAACGCCGCCGAGATCCTGCTCGCTTCACAGGGTCGAAGTTTATCCGTGTTGCAGGGCGCTCTGGACATTGAGAACCCGCACGCCGAGGGCGCAGTGGCGCTCACCAACCTGACCGTATCCCTGACAACCGCCGTCCGGCCCATCAAGAAGCCGGACCAGAATGTGATCGGTGTCATTCCGCCCACGGGCGGAGAACGAACCTACGTGATGTTGGGCGCGCACTACGACCATCTCGGGCGGGGAGATCACAATTCGCTTCAGCATAAGCACGAAGAGAACGGCATCCACCACGGCGCGGATGACAATGCGTCGGGGGTGGCCGCAGTGCTGGAGATCGCCGAGGCCACGGCTGCGGCACGCCCTGACGGTCTGCCACGACGAGGGGTCCTGTTCGCGTTCTGGGGAGCAGAGGAACAGGGCCTGCTCGGGTCGGCCCACTTTGCGGAACGCCCTCCCGTGCCCCTCTCCAACATCGTGGCCTATGTGAACTTCGACATGGTGGGACGTCTCCGCGAGAACAAGCTCAGCCTCCAGGGAATCGGAAGCTCGCCTGAGTGGAGGAAAATCATCGAAAAGCGAAACGTCGCCGCTGGGTTCAATCTGGCGCTGCAGGAGGATCCTTACCTCCCCACGGATGTAAACTCGTTCTACCCAAAGGGGGTTCCCGTGCTGAGCTTCTTCAGCGGCAGCCACGAGGACTATCATCGACCCACCGACACGGCCGACAAGATCAACTACGAAGGGCTTCAACGGATCGCGCAGTTCGCCAGGAACATCGCATCAGAGCTGATGGACCCAGCCTTCAAACCCACCTATGCCAAAGTCGAACGGAGCGCGGCAGGTGGCGGGGGCAGTCGCGATGGGCTGAGAGCCTACCTCGGCACCATCCCGGATTACGCCACGGAGGTGAAGGGCGTGAAACTTACCGGCGCGAGGGGTGGCAGTCCGGCTGACAAGGCCGGCCTCACGTCGGGGGATATCATCGTCGAGTTCGCCGGACAGAAAATTGAGAATATCTATGACTACACCTATGCCCTCGAGGCGGTGAAGATTGGGGTGCCGGTTGAGGTTACCGTGGAGCGTGGAGGACGACGCCTGAAGATTTCCGTCACCCCGGAGGCCCGGAAGTAGCTGGGCCATCCGGCGCGGTGCCTTGCGATACCGATGTTTCGGGGTAGATTGCTGTCGCAATGCCCGAATCCTGTCGCCTAGGCCGTCGCCGTTTTGTCGCCCGGTTTTTCACCGGGATAGCCGCTTGTGCCGTCGCAGGTCGCGCGTGGAAACTTCCCTTCGTTTCCGAGGTGCGAGCGGCGGATGAGCCTTCGGACGGTGTGCTGAGGATCTCCCTGGATGACTTCCCAGCTTTGGATTCCGTTCAAAGCTCGGTGCGGCTTGGGATCAATCCGGTGGGCGACGACTCGTTTCCAATGGGCAGCCATTATCCCGTTTTGATCACTCGGGACATTCTGGGCAGATTCCGTGCGCTCAATGCTGAGTGCCGCCACGCCAGCTGCGTCGTGGATCCGTACGACGACTTCGAGCAGGGGCTGTATTGTCCCTGCCATCACTCGCTCTATGGAATGGACGGATCGGTGCTGCGGGGTCCGGCAACCCGTCCTCTGAGATCCCATGTCCTGCGGGTGGTGAACGAGCGAACTCTTGAGATCAGGATTCCGGGACTGGCCTTCGAGGTTCAGCCAGGCGTCGCCCCTGTGCGGGCGGGAACCCGACTCCGGCTCACGTTCCGGTCAGAAGCCATGGCCGTGTACTCGGTCGAGCACCGACCCCGCCTCGACGCTGCCTGGCAGACTGCAGCGATCGCGGTGGAGGAAAACGGACCACCCAATCTCACCTCCGTGCTGGGCGTTGATGGGCCCATGACCGTGTTCGTGGATCGCGTCGGGGATGCCGGATTCTTTCGTGTCGTGGCTGAGTTCGGAGAGGTTTGAATCTCGCCACCCGCTTTAAAGCAGCTTGATCTGCTTGCGGTCCTGATCGAGGGCGGAACCGAGGCTTTCATAACGGCTTCGACGGCGTTCGATGATCTCCTTGTCGAGACGGCTGTCGTAGGGAACCGGATAGCGGCCGTCATAGCAGGCCAGGCAGAAGGAATCCTTTGAATGGCCTGTGGCTTTGATCATTCCTTCCAACGAGAGATAGGCCAGGGAATCCGCTTTCAGATACTTGCGGATCTCGTCTGTGGTGTTGTTCGCAGCCATCAGCTTCTTTCTGTCCGGGAAATCGATTCCATACACGCACGGGTTCATGTGCGGGGGGCAGCTGACGCGAACGTGAACTTCCTTTGCGCCCGCTTCCTTGAGGGTGTTGACCCGGGCCTGGCAGGTTGTTCCCCGCACGATGGAATCATCGATGATCACCACGCGTTTTCCCTTCACGAGCTCAGGGATGAGATTGAGTTTCACCCGGACGTTGAAGTCGCGAATGAGCTGCGAGGGCTGCAGAAAGCTTCTTCCCACGTAATGGTTTCGGATGAAGGCCATTTCGTAAGGCACACCTGTCTCCAACGAGTAGCCCAGCCCGGCGTAGTTTCCGCTATCAGGGACGGGGACGACGATATCGGCGTCGACGGCGCTTTCGCGTGCCAGCTGTCGCCCCATTTCCACCCGGACCTTGTAGACGGTGCGGTTGGCGATGACGGAGTCAGGACGTGCGAAGTAGACGTATTCAAAAACGCAGAAAGCCTTCTGCTTCTGCTCTGGGAAAGCCTGAACGCTGTGGAGGCCGGTGCGATTGATGATCACGATCTCGCCGGGCTCAACCTCGCGCACCAGCTTGGCGTGAATGAGGTCGAGGGCGCAGGTTTCGCTGGCGAGGACATAGGCATCATCCACTTTTCCGATGCAGAGAGGCCGGAACCCGTGGGGATCCCGAACGCCCACCAGCTCCTGCTCCGTCATGATAACCAGGGAGTAGGCCCCTTCGATTCGATGGAGGGTGCGGGTGAGGTTTTCCAGGAGAGTCTTGCCATCCGGCTGTGCGAGCAGATGCAGGATGATCTCGCTATCGACCGTGGTTTGGAAGATCGAGCCGCGGGCCTCCAGCTCCTCGCGCAGAGAGGCGGCGTTGGTGAGGTTGCCGTTGTGGGCGATGGCTATTTGACCCCGCCCGCAATCCACGGTGAGGGGCTGGGCATTCTTGATCTGCGACGAGCCCGTGGTGGAGTAGCGGGTGTGGCCGACAGCCATTGAACCCGTGAGGTTGTGGAGAATGTCGCCGCTAAAAATCTGCGGCACCAGACCCATGCCCCTGAAGGTGTGAAACTGTCGACCGTCGGAGCTGACAATGCCTGCGCTTTCCTGACCCCGATGCTGTAGCGCGTAGAGCCCGTAGTACGTGAGCTCGGCGGCATTGGGGTGGCCGTAAATGCCAAAGACGCCACAGTAATGTTTTGGGTAGTTCTGCATCGCTGCCGGGCTGCGAAAAGGCCAGATCAAACGGACTGCCTGCCACGCTGGCAAGCTTCGAAAATCAAATTCAGGGAAGCGGCTTCACCTGCACCAGCCGATAGTGGACCTCACTCCCGGGATCATGTCCCTGGATCGCGAAGGTGCCGCTCACGAGGCGTCGCTTCTCCATCCCTTTCGGACGGGCGTCGCCGGGCTTCTCGGTGTAGTCCTTGATGAGCTTGTCGTTCACCTTCGTGATGATGCGCTTGCCATCCACCTTGATGTAGAGAGTAAACCACTCTCCATCCCGGACCGGGGCGTCGTAGTTGTCATCAACGGCGTACAGCCCCGCAGTTCGCTTGGGATCGCCATGGGAATTGTTCACCTGAATCTCATAACCTACGCTCGGCCATCCGCCGTCTTGATACGCGGTGTGAAAATACAGCCCGGAGTTGGCTTTCGGGAAGGTCTTGATCTCTGCGCGAAACTCGAAGTTCGTGAATGACCCCCCGTTGACCTTGCCCGTGTAAAAAAGGTGCCCCTTGGGACCTTTCACCACCAAAATCCCGTCTTTGACTGTGAACGTGGCCGGGCTTTCGTTCGGCTTCCAACCCTCCAGAGACTTGCCGTCAAACAACGAGATCCATCCGCCGTCGGCTCCCAGCGTTGAGAGTGGCAATGTTACAACAGCAAAAAGTGTGATGAGGAAGTTCTTCATAGGTATTGCGGTCAACGCGGCAGAGAGTGTGGGAGCCCGCCGCCCGCGTCAACCTTTCCGGACGCCTCGCGACTGAACCAGGCTGCCGTGACCATTAACAACGAGGCAAACACCCCCAGCATCAGGATCAGGTGGTCCAGGGTGGGATGGTAGATCCGGATGCAGAGGCTGTAGGCGACCGCGATACCTGCCAGCCAGGGAATCGCTTGATATCGTTCCCGCGCCAGCAGGTTGTTCACCAGGATGGTAAAAAGTGAGAGAGGAGCGAAGGCCCAGGCAAATTTGGTGACATAAGGCGCTGCGGACAGAAAGACCTCGTTCGAGAGGACCCACAGGGGAAGTTTGGGGAAGAATGTCAACCCGGTGGCGGCGCCGACTCCCACCACAAGTGCAGCTCCCAGAGCCTGTTTGAGCGGGCTCGGGCCGCCTGCCTGGGTGAGCCCCGCCACCACCTTCGGAAACAGGACCACGGTCACCGGCAGAATCAGGAAATAGGCCATGATCCCGACACGTCTGCCGGCGTTGTAGTCAGCAAGCCGCTCGGAGAAAAAGCGTCGGGCGACGAGGGAATCCTCGCTGACCATGAATTGGGTGACCCCCAACGCGATCGTGATGGGGATCAAGCCGCGCGCGAACCGCCGGAGATTGAAGGGCACCGACTCACCCGTC
>VHDG01000352.1 GCA_016871475.1 Verrucomicrobiota bacterium | reverse complement strand
TGCCCCTTTTGATCCGAAGCAGAAAACCCCCCGTTCTCGTCCTGGCCGGGTCTCCACAGTGGCTCCTCCGACTCTCTCCGGCCGGCCATGTCCCGGCCGGCTGAGTCGCGTGAAGCAGAGTCTCCCGCCAGTCGGGCATTCTCAGCAGAGCCCGCCGCAGATACCGCCCTCATGTCCAGGTTCATCCCTCCACCAGACCCATCAAGGGAGCCCAGATCGATCCCTCGGGCCGCGAGGTCAGACCTGAGGTTGTCCCAGGCGGCAATGTAGGGGGTCATATCGCCCCGCTCGAAACGAATCTCCACCAGAATCCTGCCTGCATCACGTTTGAGCTCCACCCGCCATTCTGAGTTGTCGTCGGGACGAATCACCACGCTCATCGAGTTTCGATCCATCCGGCGGAACTCGACCACGTGCTCAGTGATAGTCTGGTTCAAGCTTCCCAGCCTGACATCGACATCCGCCGCCACAACATCGGACTCAAGAGCCGGAGCCTGACTTACCCACGGCCTGGCACCTTCGAGACCTGTTGAAGCCGGCGCAGCGTTATCCGAGGCCTTGTCGTCCGAGGATTCACGAGGCTGTGGCTGCTCTTGCTCTGCCGACCCCATCATTCCGTGGGTTTTAGCAACGAATGTGCCAGCCGGAAGCTCCACACCTGAAACATCGCTGTCCTGAGGCTCGGATGGTGACTGTACAGACGAGTTTCGAGCGGACGGTTCCGGATCACTCAACGCGTCCAACGAACCATCGATTCCCGCTGCCGCGAGTTGGGCTTCGAGGTTGCTCGCAGGCACCTCCTGGGTCTCCGTGATGAGCGGAGACAAGTTTTGGCTGCCGGGCTCCGGAGCATCCGGATTTGACTGCGCGGACTGCAAATCTGGCCGGGCGAGAACTCCTCCGGGCAGGACTGACAGGGTTTGGGTGGACGGTTCCGAGCGAGCGTCCAGCGGACCCCCACCTTCCGGAGTCGTTGGATCCAGGTTCTGAAGGGTCGGATGCGACACGACACAAGAGGCGGCCAATGCCATCGCCGCGGCCTCATTAAGGATCGTATCGGCACCCCGCGGGCTGGAGACATCGACGCTCGCGGACTGCAATGCCAGCTGAGTTTCGAAGTCAGAAGGCTCTCCATCCGTTGCGTTTCCGGGCTCAGAACCTTGTCCCTGGGGTTGCTCCAGGGCTGCGGTGGATTCTTCCGCGCCCTTCATCGCCAGAGGCGCGAGAGGAGACGACAGGTTTGGGCTGACGATGGATGACATTGGGATGATCGCGATGAGAAGGGGAGAAACTACTTGGCCCCGGGATCGCGATATAAGGCCAGGCGTAATCGTTCGGAGATCGCTGCGACCCGTTTGGCCTCCTCAGGGCTGGCCTTGGTCATCAACTCCAGAATGGGAGCAACCTCCACCTCCTTCATGTGCAGGAGGATTTTCATGAGCTGCTCGTCCTCGAGGTGTTTCATGACGGCCGAAGCGCCATCCGGAGACATGGTGGCGTAGAGCTTGGCGAGACGCTTGAGGTTCGCGGTTTCCTCCTGCCGCACGCGGGTGACGTTCCGATCGAACTCCTGCTGTAGTTTGTGAACCGTCTGGGTCGCGGCGATGATCTCCCGCTGTTCAGCGGCCAGCTGGGCGGCAAGCTCCTTCAGTTCCTTGTCCTTCTGCGCAAGGGCACTTTTCTCGGCCCGCAGCTCGGAAATGATCTGATCGACCTCCGGATTGTGAAACTCCCACGATGGACCTGTGAGAATCGCAGGCTCCTCCTCGGTTGCATGCGCTTTCTTCGGTGATGCGGCTTGCACCGGCACAATCGCTTTGGGGTTCAAGAACAGGAGGGTGCAGCCCAGGTAGATCAGGGCTCCCAACAGGCAAATCATCCATCCGGATTGAAGCAACTTCATATCAGACTCTCTCGTCCGCTGGTTTAGCAAGCAGGGTCCGGGCCAGATGAGTCTGCTGCGCAATCTCATCAAGCTCTTTCTGCTCGATGCGCGCCTGGGCCTCGCAGTGAGCGGAGTAACGCAACTCTCTCAATCGCTCGAGGGCCTCCAGGTTCCTTCGCGCGAGCAGCCAGGTGGCACGGTGCTTTGCAACTGCAGCCTCGGCGGTTCTGACCCTCCGACCCTGCTCCTGCACCCTGGTCTCGGTGATCTTCAGCCAGCTCCGCCGAAGTTCGAGATCCCCTGCAACCAGGGACTTCATGCTTACCTCGGCCAGGCTCAAACGCTCCCATTCCCGGATCAATTCATTCAGCCGGCCCTGTTCCTCCGCCGCTTTGCCTTGCGCGACCACCAGTCGATCAAAAGCCTGTTTCTCCTCGTGCCGCCTCAAGGCCGCGACTGACTCCAAAGCGAAATGGAAACGGTTCATAATCCTTGGTGCCCGATGCCGGAACCCGGCAACACCCTGCAAACTATGCCGGTCAGCGCAGGCGAGATCATCAGCTCAGCACTTTCTGCAGCATCTGCCAGGCCTTCTGAGTTTCCACACCCTCATGCTCATCCTGCCTGAGGAAGGCGTTGATCGCATCCTGGGCACGAATGGCGGCATCCAACGTCGGCTGGGTTCCTGACGTGTAGGCGCCAATCTGGATCAAGTCCTGGTTCTTCCTGTACAGACTCATCCACTCCCTGAGTCGGGTCCCCAGCCTCCGCTCAGCTGCGGACAGCAGATCCGAGTTCAATCGGCTCACGCTCCCCAGAACATCAATCGCAGGGTAGTGCCCCGCGTTTGCGAGCTCCCGGCTTAGAACCACATGCCCGTCCAAAATGGCTCTGCAGGCATCCGCCACCGGATCCTGAAGATCATCTGACTCCGTCAGGATGGTGAAGAAAGCCGTCATGCTGCCGAGCGCGCTGTTGCCTGCTTGTTCGAGCAGCTGCGGGAGCAGGGCGAAGACCGAGGGAGGGTACCCACGGGTCGCCGGTGGTTCGCCCGCAGAAAGTCCGATCTCCCGCTGGGCCATCGCGAAGCGGGTGACAGAGTCCATCATGAAGAGCGTGTTCAGTCCCTGGTCGCGAAAATACGCCGCGATATCCATGGCGAGGAACGCCCCCTTCAGACGCACCATGGCGGGTTCGTCCGATGTGGCCACCACAACGACAGAGCGCTGGCGCCCGATCTCGGACAGATCACGCTCGAGGAATTCCCGCACCTCCCTGCCCCGCTCGCCGATCAGGGCGATGACGTTCACATCTGCCTCGGCCTGTCCCGCCATCATGCCCAGAAGAGTGGACTTGCCGACTCCACTGCCTGCCATGATGCCGAGCCGCTGCCCCTGTCCGCAGGGGATGAGCGTATCCAGCACCTTGATGCGGGTATTGAACGGCTTTGTTATTCTCTGACGCTGCAGGGGAGGGGTGACGCCGGAGGCCTGGTGCAGTTCCCGCGCAGGGCAACCCAGCAGCGGCCCCGCGTCATCGATGGGATCCCCCAGCCCGTTGAGCACCCGTCCTTTCAACCCGGGGCCACAAGGATAGCTGAGCGGACGACCTACCGTCCGGACCTCGCTTCCAGGGGAGATCCCGCGAGTGGAGGAAAGAGGCATTAATAGAAGACGGTCTTGTCGGAACCCCACCACCTCTGCAAGGACGTCGGGGCCGCCACCCGCCGGGGTGATCCGGCACAGATCACCCACCGAGGCAACGGGTCCTTCGCTCTCAACCGTCAGCCCCACCAATTGAGACACTCGGCCGCGGCGTTCGAATGCAGGTGCTCCCCGCACCCGGGAAAGGGCCGTTGCGACGAAACTGGGGACTTCAACGCTCATTCAGCAACGGCTTTGGCGACGGCTCTTCGCTTGGCGTCAGGCTGATTATCCAGGACGCCGGCGGAGCTCGCCACGACGCATCCGCCCCGTTGAATCGAGGAAGAGGAGATCACGCGTATTTCGCGGGACACTGAATCCAGCGGACGGTCGGGCTTTGGAAGCTGTTCCAGAAGCTCGAGATCCTGGGGATGAAGCTGGAGGGTGATCTCTGATGCGCCTTCACAGGCACCAAGGGCTTCCCGGACATTTGCAGCCACTCGGGCAGAGTCGATGGGCAGGGCTGAGACCATCCGTGAGGCAACCTCCACCGCCAGATCGATGAGTTGTTTCTCGGCCTGACGGACCACCTCGGCCCGGGCTTCACGCAAGGTCGTCAGGAGGGTCTGCGCAGCCTCCCCCATCTCGACACGCTGCGCGATGATCTGCTCGCGTAACGCCCTCTCGGCTTCAGTCCTTCCCTTTTCATAGGCGGCCTTCTCCCGCTGATCTGAAGGATCCCCGTCAGGCCCGGGGGTGACGGATGCGGGCGTTGAGATCTGCGCTTGGATAACCCGGCCAGGGAGACAGATGGATAGATGCGACATGCGGGATGCTCAGGCGGTTTCACCGCGGCCGATCGTGATCTCACCCTCGGATTCAAGACGTCGGACGACCTCGATGATCTTCTGCTGCGCAGCCTCGATATCTTTCAGCTTGAGCGGTCCCATGAGGCTCATTTCCTCGCCAACCGTCTCAGCCGCTCGCTTCGAGATGGCACCGAGAAGAGCGCCCTTGATGTCTTCACTGGCGGACTTCAGGGCGGTGGCCAGCTCGCGGAGATCCACTTCGCGCAGAATCCGCTGCAAGCCCGCCGGCTCTATGCTGACCAGATCCTCGAACGTGAACATTTTCTGCTGGATGAGTTGCACCAGCTCCGGGTTTCGCTCCTCGATCGCCACGAGCAAGGACTTGCTGGTGTTCTTCTCCATCGCATTCAGCACCGCGGCGGCCGACTTGAGCCCGCCGGTCTGGTTCAAGGCACGCGTCTGCTTGACCCCGGTCCTCGCGCTCATGATGGCGACGAGTTTTTCGACCGCCTCGATGGGAGTGGGTACCAGGGTTGCAAGACGCTCGACAATCTGGTCGCGGATGTCCGCCCGAGTCATGCCCAAAACCTGGGCAGCTCTCTCGGGTGGCAGATAGCTGAGCACCAAAGCCACCGTCTGCGGCTGCTCATTCTTGATCAGGTTCGCCACCTGCCGTGATTCCATCTCCACGATCTCCTGCATCGCCGCCACAGGAGTACGGGTGGGAGCCAC
>VHDG01000351.1 GCA_016871475.1 Verrucomicrobiota bacterium | reverse complement strand
CTTACGGGATTCAACAGCCGGCGGAACTGAGGGCCGTCCGTCTGGACCTGGGAGCCAACGGCAGCCGGTTTGTGGTGGAGTGTTCCGGGCGCCATTTCGCATGCAGGCTTCCGCTCATCGGTCGTCACAACGTTTACAATGCTCTCGCCGCGATCGGCGCAGCCATGGCCATGGAGATTCCACCCGCACAAATCCAGGGTGCCTTGAACACCATGCCCCCGGTTCCCGGCCGCCTCGAAACCGTCCCCTGCAAGCAGGGTTTCAGTGTCTATGTGGACTATGCACACACCGACGATGCCTTGCTCAACGTCCTGACCACTCTTCGTGAGATCGCGTCGGGCGGAATCCTGCTGACGTTCGGATGCGGTGGGGGGCGCGACTCTGGAAAACGACCTCGAATGGGTCGTGTCGCAGCCCAGCTGGCGGACCTCACAATCCTGACCAGCGACAACCCCCGCAGGGAATCCGCCGAGGACATCTGTGCGCAGATTCACGAGGGCTATCTGTCCGTGCGTCCGGATGGGTGTCGCGTGGAGCTGGATCGCAAGCGGGCCATTGAGGAGATCCTTCGCATGGCCCAACCGGGCGACATCGTGCTGATCGCCGGCAAAGGCCACGAGACTCACCAGGAATTCAACGATGCCGTCGTCCCGTTCGATGACCGGGACTATGCGGCCGAGGCGCTGGCGTCGATCGCCGGCTGACCATCCAGCTCAACAGCTTTTCCCGGGTCACATCATGTCGATGTCCCTCCAGTTCATCTCAGAATCCACCGGTGGCAGGATCGTTCGTGGCGATCCTGGCCTGGCCGTGAAGGGCGTTTGCAGTGACTCCCGGAAGCTCGCTCCGGCCTCGCTTTTTGTGGCGCTCCGGGGCGACCGCTTCGATGCGCATGATTACCTCGGGGATGTGTGTCGGGGTGGGGTAACGGCGGTGCTTGTGGAATCCGGGCGTGGCGATGGACTTCCGGGGCAGTGCGGGATCGTGGAGGTCCCGAACCCGCGGGCCGCATTGGGCGCCCTCGCCGCCGCTTACCGGCTGAGGTTCGGTTGTCCCTTCGTGGCGATCGGCGGGTCCAACGGCAAGACCACCACCAAGGAACTTCTGGCTGCGCTGCTCATGCCAAGCCGGCCTGTGATGTGGAGTGAAGGCAGCTTCAACAACGATTTGGGCGTGCCTTTCACCCTGCTGAGAGTCGAAGCCGACCATCAGGCGGTCGTGGTTGAAGTCGGATCCAATCACCCCGGCGAACTGGAACCTCTTCTTCGCTGGACCCGTCCCACGGCGGGCATCATCACCAGCATCGGCCGTGAGCACCTGGAATTCTTCGGAGATCTCGAGGGAGTCGCCCGGGAGGAAGGCACGCTTGCGGATCAAATCCCTACGTCCGGACTCCTGGTGATGAATGCGGATTCGGATTGGACCGATGCCATCCTCCGACGAGCCGCATGTCGCGTGGCGCGCGTGGGGAGTTCGGAGGGGTGTGATTGGCGGATTGGCCGGGTGTCTGTCTCGCCCTCCGGGACCAGCTTTGACCTCGAAAATGCGCCGCGTGATTACCCGGGTCGCTACCTCACATCCTTGATCGGGCGCCATCAGGCGGTGAACTGTGTGCTGGCCATGGCGATGGCCAGCGACTTGGGAGTCACGCCGGGTGAGATGCGACAAGGCTTGCTGAACTGCCGCCCCGCGAAGTCGCGGATGAATCTCGTGGAGCGTAATGGGGCCTGGATCCTGGATGACAGTTACAACGCGAACGCGGATTCGATGATCGCGGCGATACGCACCCTGAGGGACCTCGAGTGCTCGGGGAGGCGGATCGCTGTCATTGGGGACATGGCTGAGCTGGGGGCGCACACGGCCGCGGCTCACGAGGAGGCAGGGCGTGAGCTTGGAACTCGGGGCATAGACCTCCTCCTCGCCGTCGGCGTCAACGCCGCTGTAACCCTCGAGTCGGCGCGGCGGTCTGGACTCAAGCAGGGCTTGATCCTGGGCGGCGCGGAAGAGGCTTTGGAAGCCCTTCGACGGGAGCTCCGGCCGGGGGATATCGCGTTGGTCAAAGCCTCCCGATCCGCCGGCCTGGACCAGATTGCGAAAGGTCTTGTTCGAACATGATCCGGCGGGGACTCGATTTCGACGATGTTGTCAGCACTGGCTCAATATATTCTGGACGCTTCCCGGGAAACCCCCTGGGAGGATCCGCTCTCGTTCCTTCGGCTGTTCAGCTACATCACCGTGCGCAGCGCCGGGGCTGCACTGACGGCCCTGCTGTTCTGCCTCTGGCTGGGGCCGAAATGGATCAGGTGGCTGAAACAGCTGAAGTATGGCCAGGACTACCGGGACCGCGCAGAGGAACTGGGCGGGCTGACGGGGCGCGTGGACAAGCGGGGGACGCCCACGATGGGGGGGTTGCTCATCGTGGCGGCCATGGATGTCTCGGCAATCCTTTGGGCGCAACCCAACGTGCTCGTGCTGCTGACGCTTCTGTCTGTGCTTGTGTTGGCCGGCCTTGGTTGCGTCGATGACTATGCAAAGGTGGCCCGGCAGAACACCAGGGGCATTCCCGCATGGGGCAAGCTCTCCGTGCAGTTCGCGCTCGCAGGGGGTGTCGCTGGCTACCTGTGGTTCAATCCATCGACACGCCCGTTGGTCACCGAGGTCATGGTTCCTTTCTACAAACATCCGGTGGCCATCGGAACCCTCGGCTTGCTGATCGGAATCCCGCTGACGATGCTCGCCATCACCTCGAGCTCCAATGCGGTGAATCTCACGGACGGCCTGGATGGCCTCGCGATTGGCTGCACGTTAATCGTGAGCTTGGTGTTCCTGATCCTGACCTATGTTGCGGGGAACATCAAACTGGCCGGCTACTTGCAGGTTCCTTACGTGCAGGGAGCCGGCGAGCTGACGGTCTTTTGTGCGGCCATGATCGGCGCGGGTCTCGGGTTTCTGTGGTTCAACTGCCACCCAGCCCAGGTGTTTATGGGGGATACGGGATCGCTCAGTCTGGGTGGGGCCCTGGGAATCATCTCAGTCCTCATCCATCAGCCATTCCTCCTGGTGATCGCAGGCGGTGTGTTCGTTGTTGAAGGCCTGTCTGTGGTCCTTCAAACCTCCTGGTACAAGTACACCCGAAAACGGTACGGCGAAGGACGTCGCTTGTTGAAGATGGCGCCGTTGCATCACCACTTTGAAAAGCTCGGCTGGCATGAAACCCAGGTGGTCTTCCGGTTCTACATCCTCTGTTTCATCTGCGCGGTGCTGGCTCTCGCAACCTTGAAGTTTCGGTAAACCCATCGGATCCCTCGTGTCTCATTATCAGGACAAGACCGTTCTCGTCATCGGCCTCGGCGTCAGCGGTCGTGCAGCTGCCGAGCTGTTGCTCCGACAACAGGCGAAGGTCGTTGCTGTGGACTCAGGCGATTCGCCCGGCCTCAGGGAGAGCGCTGACGCGCTCCGTGCCCTGGGAGCTGTTGTGAAGCTGGGCGTGGGCGGGGTTCCCGAGGGAACATTCGATCTCGGCGTGATCAGTCCGGGGGTTCCATTGGAACAGCCCTGGATCCAGTCCTTGATCGCCACAGGCCTCCCGCTGATCGGCGAGATGGAGCTGGGTTATTCAGAGTCGAAGTGCCTGAGCGTTGCCATCACCGGTACGGACGGCAAGACGACCACCACACGCCTCGTGGAACACATGTTGCGAGCTGCGGGTCGCAGGACGATCGCAGCCGGCAACATTGGGCTTCCCCTTTGCGCAGTCGCCGACCAAACCCGGGAGCTGGATGTGCTCGTGGTCGAGGCGAGCTCGTTTCAACTCCAGAGCATCCGGTTCTTCCGCCCCATCATCGCCGTTCTCACCAACCTCGCTCCTGATCACCTGGACAGGCATGGGACGATGGAGGCCTATGCCCGGGCCAAGGGCCGGATTTTTGAAAACCAGCAGCCTTTCGACTGGGCGATCGTCCAGCTTGAGGCGTTGCGACAGCTGGAAGCCGCCGGAGTGAAAGTTCCGTCCAAATGCATCACGTTCAGCGCGTCGGATCCCTCGGCTGATCTGCACCTGGACCGGACGTTGCTGGTGAGCCGGCTTACAGGATGGGAGGGCCCCTTGCTTGACATGGAGAAGTGCCGGTTGAAGGGCCCTCACAATGCCGAGAACCTGATGGCGGCCCTGGCGGTCGGCAAGACGCTGCGCCTGCCGCTCGAGGCGACGGTCCAGGCGGTTCAGGCTTTCGAGTCGCTGGCACATCGCTGCGAACCGGTTCGCGAGGTCGGAGGCGTGACCTACATCAACGACTCCAAGTCCACGTCCTTGCACTCCTTGATGGCGGCCATCCGGGCTGTCCCGCCGGCATCGGAGGGACGTCCCAACATCTGGTTGATTGCGGGCGGCAAGAGCAAAGGCCTGGACTATCACGATGCGGGTCCGGTGCTGGCGCAAAGAGTGAAGGGGGCGCTGTTGATCGGGGAGACGCGCGAGCGATTGCGTGCGGCCTGGAGTCTTTTTACTCCTTGCAGCCTCACCGGCTCGTTGTTAGAAGCTGTTCGCGAAGCCGCCCGGCGTGCTGTGCCTGGCGATGTCGTGCTGCTTTCCCCGGCTTGTTCGAGCTTTGACCAGTTCCAGAACTACCAACACCGTGGCGACGTTTTTCGGCAGGCGGTGATGGAACTTGCGGATGTCTCCAATCCTTGAATAAGAGGCCGTGTTGGAAGGTATGAATTTCGCGATGAGGGCAAAGAGGTCGCCTTTCATCGCAGCGTTTTTTGATCTGAACCTCATTCAATCTGCGAATCGCTGAAACACTAGAAATGAACACTCCTAGCCCTCTGGTGCCTCAAGGTGCCAACCCTGAACCCCGGCGGAAATCCCCCTTGGCCGCCGTCTTTATCATCCTCGCTGTCCATCTCTGCGCTCTGTCGCTTCTCCTGCTCCAGGGGTGCGGCAAGAATGAGACGTCTCCCCCCAGCGCTGATCTGAATCCGCCCGTCCTGATCGCGGAGAGCAATTCACCTGCTCCGATGCCCGACGCGGTGATCGGCGGGTTGCCCACTCAGCCGCCGCCGCCCGGCGT
>VHDG01000350.1 GCA_016871475.1 Verrucomicrobiota bacterium | reverse complement strand
ATGAGGCCTTTCTTGTAAAGATCGGCAAACACCGAAGCCACGGCGCGGGAATATTCCGCATCCATGGTGAAACGTTCACGAGACCAGTCGCAGGAAGCCCCCAATTTCTTCAGCTGCTGAATGATGATCCCACCGTGTTTCTCCTTCCAATCCCATACCTTCTCCAGGAACTTTTCACGGCCCAGGTCATTGCGATGCTTGATGACACCCTGCTTCTTGAGTGTTTTTTCGACGACTGTTTGGGTGGCGATGCCGGCATGATCCGTTCCCGGCAGCCAGAGGACCTCGTAACCCTGCATTCTCGCGCGGCGAGCAAGGATGTCCTGGATGGTGTTGTTGAGCACATGACCCAGGGTGAGCATCCCGGTGACATTGGGAGGTGGGATGACAATCGAATAGCCGGGCTTCGACGAAGAAGGGTCGGCTTTGAAGCAGTGGTTCTCGATCCAGAACCGGTACCACCGGTCCTCCACCGCCTGGGGTTCGTAGGCTTTTGAAAGTTCAGGCATGACGTTCAGGAAAAAATCGACGGTGCTATTTCTGTGTGAGGCGGTATTCGATGGCATCCACCAGGGCCTGCAAACTGGCCTCGATGATGTTGCCGCTGACTCCCACGGTTCCCCAGGAGGACCGCCCGTCGCTCGACTCGATCAGGACCCGGGTTTGCGCGGCGGTGCCTTCGCTCGATTCCAGGATCCGCACCTTGTAGTCCGTGAGTTTGACTTTCTTGAGAACTGGAAAGAAACGGCTGAGGGCCGAACGCAGCGCGGCGTCGAGGGCATTCACAGGCCCATCACCTTCGGCAACGGTATGAGCAGGCACACCATCCACGCGAACTTTGACCGTGGCTTCACACACGGAGGAGACGCCGTCGCGTCGCATCGAGACGTGATAGCCATCGAGCTGGAAGGGCGCGTTTCCTCCCGACATCGCCTTTCGGATGAGCAGCGCGAGCGATCCCTCGGCGGCTTCAAATTCGAAGCCTGCATGCTCGAGTTCCTTGATCCGGGAGAGGATGCCCTTGACCTCGGGCGTCTCCGAATTCAGGTCGAATCCGAGTTCCCGGGCCTTCATGAGAATGTTGCTGCGTCCGGCGAGGTCGCTGACGAGCACCCTGCGCACGTTCCCCACGCGCTCCGGCTCGATATGCTCGAAGCTTCGAGCAAGCTTCTGCACAGCGTTCACGTGCATGCCGCCCTTGTGGGCGAAGGCCGTCGATCCCACCCAGGGCTGGCGGGGGTTGTGGCGGATGTTTGCGATCTCATCCACAAACTGTGACAGCTCCCTAAGCTTGGGAATGGATGAAGGCGGAACACATCCACGCTTCATCTTCAGAGCCACGCAGGGAATCACACTCGTGATGTTGCAGTTGCCGGTTCGCTCGCCGTATCCATTGACGGTCCCCTGGACATGCGATGCGCCGGACTCGAGCCCGGCCAGGGCGTTGGCCACCCCCAGCCCGATGTCATCATGGGTATGGATCCCAAGGCGGGCGGCGAGCCTGCCACGAGCCGTCTGGGTGATCCGCGCGACTTCGCTGCTCAGCGTTCCTCCGTTGGTGTCACAAAGGCAGATGACATCCGCCCCCGCCTCCTCGGCCGCCTGCCAGGTCGCCAGCGCATAGTCCGGATCGTCCTTGTAGCCATCGAAGGAATGCTCGCCGTCGTAAACCACGATCTTCTTGTGGGCCTTCAGGTACCGGACCGTGTCTGAGATCATCGCGAGGTTTTCCTCAGGAGTGGTCTTGAGCACCTCCTTCACGTGAAGCAGCCACGTCTTGCCGAAGATGGTCACCACGGGGGTTTGGGCTTCGATCAATAAGCGCACCTGATCGTCCTTCTCGGCCGCGATACCCTTGCGCCGGGTCGAACCGAAAGCTGCCAGCTTCGCGTTCTTGAACTTCTTCCGGCGAGCCTGGGCAAAGAACTCGATGTCCTTGGGGTTTGATCCGGGCCATCCCCCCTCGATGTAATGAACTCCGAAAGCGTCGAGTTTCTCGGCAATTCGCAACTTGTCCTGGACAGAAAAGTTGATGCCTTCGCCCTGGCTGCCATCGCGCAGGGTGGTGTCATAGATCTCGACGTCTGGTTTCATGAATGAATCCCCGCCCGTAGGGGGTCGAAAGTTGTAAGAAAACAGGCCGGATGAAGCAAACCTCATTTCACGACCGTCCGAACGCCAATCGTGAGTCGAAAGATCGAGAAAAGACCTCTAGGATTCAGGAACCTATCCGCGGGGGGCGCTTAACAAGCCTGACACGTTGATACTTCGCCGCTCCCCGTCCGGTTGGGGCTTTGGGTCGGGCTGACGCTTCAGCGATCTCCATGAACTCCTGTTGGCAGTTCCGTGCGCGTCCTGACTTGAACGCAGGCGCGCGATGCCAGACGCCGTCGCTGTCGAGGAACCGCGAAGAGGCGGAATCCTTCAACATTCTGCCCAAGATCTCATGCCGGATGTGATCAAGGTGCACTCCATCATCAATAGGAAAAACCACTTCGATCCTTCTGAAGAAGTTGCGTGGCAGCCAGTCGGCACTGCCGACGAACATTTGCGGCTGATAGGCGTTCCCGAAGAGAAAGATGCGGGTGTGCTCAAGAAACCGGCCGATGATGCTGCGCACGGTGATGTTGGAGCTCATGCCTTTCACTCCAGGTCTCAGGCAGCAAATCCCGCGGACGATCAGCTCAATCTTCACTCCAGATTCTGAAGCGTGATACAGCGCCTGTATAATCTCGGGATCAGCGAGCGAGTTCAACTTGGCAACGATACTTCCCCCCAGGCCGCCACGGGCATGCTCAGCCTCGCGGCGGATCATTTCAAGGAGCCGGGTGTGGAGTACAAAGGGGCTCAGCAGGAGTCGTCGGGTGCCTTGGAACTGGCAGATGCCCGTCAGGAGGTTGAACAGATTCGTTGCATCTTCACCAAAGTCCGGCCTGCACGTCAGCAGCCCAAGGTCGGTGTAGAAACGGCTCGTCGTCGCGTTGTAGTTCCCCGTGCCGAGGTGGACATACCGACGAATCCCTTCGTCCTCTCTCCGAACTACGAGAGCCACCTTGCTATGGATCTTCAACCCAACAAGACCGTAAACCACATGAACCCCGGCCTCCTCCAGCTGGCGCGCCCAAAGAATGTTGTTGGCTTCGTCGAACCTGGCCCGGAGTTCCACAACGGCGGCCACTTGCTTCCCGGCTTTGACCGCCCTCATCAAGGCTCCAACAATCCGCGTGTCCCCCCCGGTGCGATAAAGCGTCATCTTGATGGCGAGCACATCAGGATCCACGGCCGCCTGCTCCAGCCATTCAACGACGGAATCAAAGCTCTCGTAGGGATGATGGAGCAGGATGTCCTGACGGCGAATCGCCGAAAAAATGTCATCCACGTCCCTGAGCGCGGGAGCTGTCTGCGGAGAGAACGGTCGGAACCGTAACCCAGGGGAATGGTCCCCTTCACAAATAGCCATCAATCGAACAGGGTTCAACGGGCCATCGATCGCATACATGTCCTCCTCGCTGAGGTGCAGTGTCGATAGCAGCGCCTTGCGGATCTCGGAAGGAGTACCCGCTTCAACCTCCAACCTCACCGCATCGCCCCGCCGCCGGTTGTGGAGCTCGTTCTCAACCGCTTTGAGAATATTATCCACGTCCTCCTCATCGATGTAGAGCTCACTGTTCCGAATGACCCGAAAATGCCAGTGCCCAAGAACCTCGGTTCCCGGAAAGATATCACCCAGGAAGTAGCCGATCACTCGTCCCAGGAGAACAAAGTCGAGTCGATCATTATCCCGGGGGAGCCGAACGAGGCGGGGAAGAACCCGGGGTGCCTGAACGACAGCCAGGTGCCGGAGTCTTTCGCTGTCTCTCTCCATCGATAGCTGAACCAGCGTGTTCAACGTCTTGTTCAGCAGCTGCGGAAAAGGATGTGCGGGGTCGATGGCCAGTGGGGTGAGCACGGGCCTGATCTGATCGAAGTAATGCTGACGCAACCACCGTTCGTCCTCCGCTTCCAGATCTTCCGGTTCCAGAAACCGAATCCTCGCCTTGGCGAGCTCCGGTAGCAAGGTCTCGCGCCAACAGCGATCCTGAGCTTCCACCATCACTCGCACCCTCCTGACAACCCGCCGGAACACCTCCCGGGGCAAAAGACCGTCGATGGTGCGATCCATCACTCCACTCTCGATCTCCTGCTTGATCCCTGCCACACGCACTTCGAAGAACTCATCCAGGTTCGAGCAGGTGATGCAGAAGAACTTCACCCGCTCCAGGAGTGGAATCCGGGGGTCCATGGCTTCGTCCAAAACCCGCTGGTTGAACTCAAGCCAGCTGAGTTCACGGTTAAAAAAGCGAGTAGACATCGCTTTTCTTGTGCGTTTTGACTTCTGAACAAACTCTGAAGGCATTCGATGAATGCTAGAACAGGGGTGGTTGACCGCAAAGTCACATTAAGGTTACGAAGTCGGACAGCACGAGGAGGGCTAGTGCCTTGGAGAAAAACCAGCGAAACGTGCGATGTGCTTCAGTTGGGGTTCGCTTGAGGATCGGGAGTCCAGACAATCCGGTCCTGGGGTAGGATCGCCTTTCCACGGTTGGGTCCCGACACTGTTTCAACCACCGCTCCACCACGAAGTTGCTCGGCGTGGCCATCCAGAAACGTCACGGTCCCGAAGCCATCATGACGGGCGGCAAACCGGCTGGCATAGCTGCTCGGCTGCCCAAGTTCGGTCAGCGCCTGGGCAGGATCCACGGGCTTCTCCCCAGGCAGCAGATTGTCCAGAAATACAGCCGTCGAGGATGGCCGTTTGATCCGTCCCAAAGGAATCGTGGTTTGTGCTCCCTCTATCAACTTGGAATTCATGCTGAGGCTGAAAAGCGGGTTGTTGCCGTTGGCAACACCCACCGGAAAACGTGCTGATGGACAATGGATGAACTTCTCGTTGTTGAAAAACGCTGGCCGGCTGTTGAAGTAATCAGCCGCCTTCAGTTCGCCCATCACCTCCGGTAGCGCGTTGTACCAGACATCGTGGTTGGCTGGATCGCGGACTTGAGCCCAGTTGTTGAGCACCGTGCCTGTACCAAAACTCTCG
>VHDG01000349.1 GCA_016871475.1 Verrucomicrobiota bacterium | reverse complement strand
TCATCACCCCTCGGGACTATCAACTCATGGCGACCATGCAACTTAAGGTCACAGAGAAATCCGGATCTAAAGTGTTGATGATCAAGGATATAATCGGTCGAACAACTGTGCGCGTAGGTCCGGATGTTGCAAGCGCTGAGCGGCAGGCAATTCCATTGATCGGGGAGATCCTGGCACGCCGGGCAACCTCTGCGTTGGCTGACGGCGACTGGCCTTGATTGCCCGTTGACACCGTCTGGCCCAAATCATACTTTCTCCGGCTCTGAAACGAGGCAGCCCCCGTCGATGAAGGCTGGAGCTAGTCCCGTGATCAATGGAAGGAAGTGACATACAGTGACTGAGATCAGACTCAAAAAAGGCGAATCAGTGGACAAGGCGCTCCGGCGTCTGAAGAAGAGGATCGATCGCGAAGGAACCTTGAAAGAGGTCCGGAGCCACCGACATTTCGAGAAGCCCAGCGAGCGGAAGCGGCGCAAGATGAAAGCTGCACGTTTTTCCGCCATGTTGAGCGCTCGCCACGCTGACCTCTAAGCGTCTCATGGATTTCCAAGCAGCCGGATGTGAAACTCATTCACATCCGGCTGTTGCTTTTGTGACAGCCAACGCGAATGAGCCCGGATGATCACTCCGTGCCTCCCCAGGCCAAGTTAGGGAAGCCCAAGCGCAGCTGGCTTGGATGGGCTGCTCGACTCATGCTCTGCATGAGCATCCTGGCTTGGATTCTCCACGCCATCTTTAGCTTCGAGGCGATGAGGCTGGCGGGAGAGGATACCTGGCAGACGATGCCTCGCGCGGATCGATGGAATCTCGCGTGGACCGCAGGGCCTAGGAGCCTCTTTGCAACCATCGCGGCCATTCACCCTGGTGCGTTCGCCCTCTCGCTCTTTGTGATGGGCTGCATCCTCCTGATCGGAGTCGCTCGCTGGAGAATGGTTTTGAGGGTGCACGGGTTGCATCTGGGCTGGCGACGTTCCATCGAGATCAGCCTGGTCGCCCATTTCTTTAACTCCTTCCTTCTGGGCTCCGCAGGAGGCGACGTTATACGGGCCCTTTACGCCGCCCGGGAGACTCATCACAAGAAGACGGAAGCTGTCATCACAGTCTTCATGGATAGGATTCTTGGTTTGTGGAGCCTGCTCTTGTTCGGCTGTTTTCTCATGCTGCCGAATCTCGGCCTGATTCAGTCCCACCCATTATTGAAGCTGTGTTGCGCTGTGGTAGCCACCATGACGCTGGCGGCCACTCTGCTTTTGACCCTGGCGTTGAAGGGTGGGCTCGGGAGCCGATTCCGTTACTTGCGAGAACTTGTCAGCAGACTTCCCAACGCTGCGTCCATCGAACGTTCCCTGCGAGCGTGCCGCAGGTTCGGTCGAGAACCGGGAACCTTGCTCAAGGTCATGGGGATCTCGATGGTTCTGAACCTTCTCTGCGTCGTTCACGTTCAGGTGATCGCCAACGGACTCCCGCGCTTTGTCCTCGACCCCCAGCTCACCGCCCTGCTCGTCCCGGTCATCACGGCGATCATCGCCCTGCCTATCACGCTCAACGGAATCGGTATGAGGGAATTGCTCTTCGTGAAACTGTTGCACGGCGGGCCCCTCACCATGGATCCCCATTCCGCCATGACCCTCTCGTTGCTCGCCTATGGCGGAAGCCTGTTCTGGAGTCTGGTGGGCGGCGTCATGTACCTCACCGCTCGCCGAACCCTGAGGCTGGAACCGGATATGAATCAAGGCACCCAATAACCCCGGCCGCACGGTCCAGATTTAAGGACCGAATACAGGCTCAACGCTCCAAAACTCTGAAAAAGCCCGCAGTCCTGTCGGGAGAAATGCTGAATGACTTTCTTGCTCCGTCTCCCGCCACCGTTTCACGGACCTGCCATTCCCCGGCAACGATGTCAGCCCGTTCCTGAACCTCATAAGTCTTCCCAGGCCGGGTAGGAAAACTCCACACAAGCTGGCCCTGGGCAAGCTCCGGCCCAGTCAGAACAAGTTCGATCCCCGGATCCCCTCCGCCCACCGAGAAGTGCGACCTGCCAATCGCTCCCTGAGAATAGAAGCCCCTCCACGACAGCCCCGATGGATTGCCGATCTCCAGCTTGGGCTGCGAGAGCTCGAGATCGTAAGAAACATAAACAGAGTTCTCTCCCTCCTCGAGATCGAAGTCTGGCGTGTGTTGTTTCGTTGTCACCGGCAGGGATGATACTCCGTCGTTCGGATACACGGTGTTTACGGAGGAGTATCCAATCCGAAGAGACCCGGCTCCTGACGGACCGGAAAACCGAACAATCGGTCTCGCTGGAATGCCTTCCTGCATGTCAGCAGGGAATTCAATCTCGGCGAAAGGCAGATCATCCTCAGAAAGATCCTGAACCGTAACGTTGAAGGTATGGGGGTCGAACGGAATTCCGATAATCGCCCCTGAAATGGTCCACTGGCCGGCCAACGCACGAATCGCATCGTCGAGATTAGGGAACAAAAGGCCGGATGACCCGTTGGGCGAGTCCACGTCCACTGCCAGCGAGAAGTCACCGTCCGGGGACGAAAGGACATAGCTGTCTGTGAAGTCATCGAAATCCTGAGGATAGGCATCCAAGAACACGCTCACACCATATCCGAGGCGGGCCGAGCCTATCGAGTAGGTTGAGATGTCGAGATAGAAATCCAGAGCTCGGGAGGTCCCTGGGATAGTGAGGATGAGCAGGATGAGAAGTGGCAGGGGCTTGGAGGATTTTATACGCGTTACAAATCTGAATTCAGCCCTAACTTCGGGGCTGGATTCGGCGGCAACATAACGCCGCAGGAACCTCCTGTCACCCGCGTTTATCGTCAGACATCGATCACAGGTCCATCATCCTTGCCGCTGTAAGGCTTGGTGCGAACAGCCTTCGGTGGCGTCCAGGTGGCTCTGCCTGCGGTTTTAGGCTTGGGCTCCGTTCGGTTCCAGCCCGTGATCATATTCAAGACCGCCGCAGTCACACTGATCACAAGTCCACCCCAGAATGCGGGCCAGAACCCGGCCACGTGAAACCCCTTGAGAAGGTGGGCGGTCAGCATCAGGAGCCCTGCATTGATCACGAGCATGAAGAGCCCGAGGGAAAAGAGGACGAGAGAGAAGGAAACGGCCATGAGAATAGGCCGCAGAAAGGCGTTCAGGGCACCGAGGAGCACACTGGCCAGCAGGAGATCGAGAAAACTGTCGTATCGAATCCCTGTAATGACGTTTGCGGCCATCAAGACCGCCACGGTCATGATCGTCAACCGCTTCAAAAACCGCACTGTCATGCCCTCGTCAGCCATCTGCATCACTCCTCTCTCTTTCCTCTGGGCTTGGCCTTCGCAGGGGGCTTATCCCCCTCTTTTCGCAACTTGTCATGAACCATGGCCACTCGCCCCATGTAATCATCTTTCGCAACCTGAGGTAGTGACAGGCCGATATGCTCGCGCGATTTCTTCATGTCTCCATGCACCTCGTAATAAAGCCCAAGATAGAGGTGCGCGTAGAAAAGCTGGCGTTGCCGCGTCGCCGCACTGGCATTCACAGCTTCGGCAGCCTGCAGGACCTGTTCCGGAGTGCCGGTGCCCGACATCAACGCCTGTATCTGCATCATCGGTATGCGCGGGTCGGATGTCACCGGCAGCCAAAGGCTGCGCGCCTTGTCGACGCCTTCGGCCCGGGCCACACAGAAGTAATGCCATGCAGAATTCTCAACATCCTGCGCGTTGACGGTTTGATGAGCCTCAAACTGCCTCCGTCCCTCCGCGTATTGCTCCGCATAATACAGTGCGATGCCGCGCTGCCAGTGATACGGCATCCCTGCAGGGTTGATGGCGATATACTGGTTGAAGTCCCGGACGGAATCAGCGGTGTGTCCGAGGAAGAAGTGCTCAACTCCCCGAAGGTGATAACTGTCCGCATCCGCTGGATTCAACCGAATGGCCTGGTCGAAATCCTCGACTGCCTTTTGTGACTCGCCGGATGCGGTGTGCAGTCGGGCACGCGCGAAGTAGCCCCTTGGATAGTCCGGCTCCGCCTTGATGGCTTTATTGATGAGCGACAGAGCTTCGGCTTTGTCCCCTCTCGCATACGCCGCCTGTGCGTCACCGAGTATCGACTCCGCAGTGGCCACGGACTTCGAACCTGGTTTTCCGGGTTTCGACGGTGTGCCCGAGGGCGTCAACGCGGCTTCTGCAGCCAGCGTGCCTGCGATCAGCCAGAAGGTTAGGATCGAATGTGTGAAACGAGATGCGATGTTCATAGAGGGTAGGTCACTTCAAGTCCTGACTTCCTCGGGTTTGTGCTCTGAGCTGACGGAGGCGTCTTCTCCCGATTCTTCGGAAACGCCCATGGTTTCGGTTTCAGTTTCAGTCTCCGTGACATCAATCCACTTCATGGCGGCAGCGAACAGGCCGGTGAACAAGCCTCCGCTCAGTAAACTGTTTCTGAGAAACTCCCAGGTTGGGGGATGGCCCGCGGTCCCTTGGGTCATGGCCAGAAGCCAGCCAGCGAGGTCCCTGGTATAGTCGGGATTGCCAAAGGGGTTCAGGAGCCAGGACAGCGTGTTGGTGAAAGCGTAGAAGAAAAGAGCTCCCAGGACACCTCCGCTTGTGATTTTCCACCAGGCGGTCCTGGGGGTGCAGAGCTTCCCGAGAGCGATCAGTATGAGATACGGCACGTAGTTCCAAAGCACGTAGGCCTGGGGGTAAATCTGGAAAAAGTGATGGTAGTAGACGGCGAGGGCGAGATCAGTGACGGCCAGGGTGATGAGGGGCAACCACCAGGAGGCGCCGCCGAGAAAATACACGCCTGCGCAGAAGAGCAGACCATAAACGGCGCTAAAATTGGGCGGCATCAGCCCGGGCCACCGTGTTGCAGCAAAGACGGCCATCAGCAACAAGGGCAGCCAGAACTTGGGTTTGGACTTCGATTTCAACAGGCGTGGCATCATAACGGGAGCCAGAATCGGCTCCAGCTCGAATTAGAATTTGGCACAGGATCCATTGCGTGATAAATACCCCGTCGCCGCGGCCGAACCTCGCGGTTCGGCCACTCGGGGCGAATGAACACTCAAGAAAGCT
>VHDG01000348.1 GCA_016871475.1 Verrucomicrobiota bacterium | reverse complement strand
TGATTCGACCAATGGATGCCCTTGCAGAGCCCGCCGCTCGAGGACTGGTTGGAGCTTCTGGACGGAGTCGTGCGCAGATCACAGCGCAAGATCCAGGATCCCGATGAAATCAATCGGTTGAAGAAGATGATCCGGGAAAGGTTTCCTGAGGCGGAGGTTTGATGGATGCTGCCCGGCCGAGAATCCTGATCGCGCCGTCGACAGAGCGGGCGCCTGCGGCATCAGGCGGCCTGAAGAACGTGCTGTCTGAATCCTACGCTCTGGCCATTCGCGCAGGGGGTGGTTTGCCATGGATCGCGCCCTGCCTGCCTGAGCAGGAGTTTGTGAAGGACGTGATGGGCATGGCGGACGGGTTGCTTTTGACGGGTGGGGACGATGTTGGACCGGAGCTTTACGATCCGGGGATGTCGGAGGGGTTGCGATCCACCATTCGCATGGATGGACCTGAGCGCGATGGGTTCGAGCTGCTGCTTGTGAAGGAGGCCTTCGCACGGGGGATTCCTGTCTTTGCGATATGCCGCGGGATGCAAATGCTCAATGTGGCTTTAGGAGGGACCCTGATTGCCGATATCAACATGACCGTGCCGAACGCCCTGGAACATCGAAGAAGCGACGCAAAGGACCAACTCGTTCATGACGTTGAAGTTGCGTCGGGAACACTGCTCTCCGGAATTCACGAAGGAGAGCGGATGTTAGGGGTTAACAGCACGCACCACCAGGCCGTCGGACGGTTGGCTAAAGTTTTCCGCCCGAATGCCGTTAGTAGAGATGGAATTGTGGAAGGATTTGAACTGGCTGAGCCGGAACAGTGTCGGCTGCCTTATGTCATGGCGGTTCAATTCCACCCAGAACGACTCTGGGCTCGATTCCAAACGCATTTGAACTTGTTCACTTGCTTTGTCAGCGCTTGCCGAAGGAATCGGCAATAGACATATGAAGTACCGAGTCTTGGTAGTGGATGATCAGGAACCCCTCCGCGATGTCATCAGGATGATGTTGGAGTCCGGGGGATACGAAATGGTGGAAGCGGCCGATGCCGCTGCACTGAGGACCGCTTACGGGGGAACGGCCCCTGATGTCGTGCTCCTCGATCTCAAACTCCCCGATGGCGATGGCCTGGATTTGCTCCCGCAGATCAAGGTCCAGTGGCCCAGTGCCGAGGTCATTGTCCTCACGGGCCATGCCAGCTTCGAAATCGCAGTCGAGGCCGTCAAGCGGGGCGCGTTCCATTTTCAGCAAAAGCCCATCGACCCGAAGGGACTGCTCAACCTGGTGGCCAAGGCGCTGGAGCGAAAGAGCCTTCGAGAGGAGACGCACGCCCTGCGTGCGACTGTTTCCGCGCTCAGCATTGGTGGCGCCCCCGTGTTCAACTCCCCGGCGATGAAGGAGATCCTGACGCTGCTGGAGCGGGTAGCGCCCAGCGACGCCGCCATCTGCGTCACGGGAGAGAGCGGCACGGGCAAGGAAGTCATCGCTGATCTGATTCACACCCTGAGCGGGCGAAAGGGCCAATGCGTGAAGATCAACTGCGCGGCTCTGCCCAAGGAATTGATCGAGAGCGAGCTTTTCGGTCACAAGAAGGGGGCGTTTACCGACGCCAAGGCCGACAAGACCGGCCTGTTCCGCGAGGCCAACGGGGGGACGTTGTTCCTGGACGAGTTGGCTGAGATGCCCATCGACACCCAGAGCAAGCTTCTCCGGGTTTTGCAGGACAAGAAGATTCGTCCCGTCGGCGACTCCGTAGATTATCCGGTGAACTGCCGTGTGGTCGCCGCCACGAACCGCGATGTCAAAGCGGCCATGGCCGAGGGCAAGCTTCGCGAAGATCTGTATTACCGCATCAGCGTGGTGGAGGTGAAGCTGCCTGCTTTGCGGGAGCGGAAGGACGATATCCTTCCCTTGGCCAGCCTGTTTCTGAAGCGCTTTGCCAGCCAGGAGAAGCGGCCGGTGACGGGTTTCAGCCCTGCCGCCGAGGAGCGTCTCCAGAACCACGACTGGCCGGGCAACATTCGTGAGTTGTTCAACCAGATTTACCGGGCCGTGCTCGTCTGCGATGAAGCGCTCGTGGATCTGTCGCACTTGAATCTGCCTCAGTTCTCCGAGTCCGCTTCCTCCGAAGTGACCGGCCTGACGCTGATGCAGCGCACTGAGAGAGCCAAGATCATCGAGATTCTCGAGCAGACGGGTGGTAACAAATACAAGACCGCCAAAACGCTGGGGATCGGGCGCCAGACGCTCTACAACAAGCTCAAGGCTTACCAGATCGCGGCTTGAATCCCGATCCGCTTCGTTGTGTCCAACGAGACCACTCCGACCTGCGATCCACTGTCCTCTCTGATCGCTGACGTGACGGAAGATGCCGCACTCTCCGTCTGCCGGACCACGGCCAATCTCCCCAGCCACCCTGTGGTCAAGACCACCGCGCTTTCCGATATCCACCTGGATGGAGTCGGGGGATGCGTGAACTTCGCCGGGACCCTCAGCGGCGGAGTGTATCTGCTGATGTCGGAGCCATTGGCGCGCAGGATCACCGCCCGCATTTTAGGATCCGACAAGGTGGAGATGCAGGAAATCAAGGATGTGATTGGCGAGCTGACCAATCAGGTGGCCGGGGGCTTGAAGAACCGTCTGGCGGCGGCTGGTTTCGAGTCGAAGCTCACGATTCCCACATTTATCCGCGCGGAGAAAACCACCATCAAAGCGCGGCATGTTTCCATCAGCACCTCCAATTCCATTCGCGTGGGATCCACGGAGGACCTTCTTCACGTCCGCGTGCTCGCGAAGAAGATGGCCTGAGGGTGCATCGACGCCGCTCCCTTACCGTCCCCAGGGGTTAGAGAGTCGGGGGGCTGCTCGTGACGGGATTCCGCGGGAGAAGGAGGAGCATCACCGCTGTGAGAAGTCCGTTGAGCATCAGGAGTTCGAAGCCGAATCGATACCCCCCGAGCCAGTTCCCCGAGTTTTGTTCCAATATCCAGCAGGCCAGCGGGCTCAGCAGACACACTGCGGGAATCAACCGGTCCTTGGGGCGCAATTTGCAGCACATCCCGAAGAAGAACAAACCCAGCAGCGGGCCGTAGGTGTAGGTCGCGAGCTTGAGCACCAGCTGGATGGCCGAGCTGTTGCTGTAAAGACGGAAGACCAGGATGACGAGCAGCAGGAGCAGGGCGAAGGAGCCGTGGATCAGTCGGCGTCTCCAGAGCGCACGGCGTGATTCATCCATCGGGTCCAGTTTGAGTATATCCACGTAGAGCGACGTCGTGAGAGTCGTGAGGACCGCATCGGCGCTTGAGAAGGTGGCGGCGGTCAGTCCCACGACAAACGCCAGGGCTGCCAGGGGGCCCAGATGCTGGAGAGCCAGCATGGGAAACAGGTGGTCGGTTCGCGCCGGGATGGGGATGCCATGTCGTTGTGCGTATTCGTAGAGCAGCGCACCGAGTCCCAGAAACAGGGCGTTGACTGCGGCGATGACAATTCCGAAGCAATAGAAGTTCTTCTGGGCGTCCCTGAGGTTGGGGCAGCTCAGGTTCTTCTGCATCGAGTTCTGGTCGAGTCCCGACATCACCACCGCGATAAACGCGCCGCTCAGGAACTGCTTCCAGAAAAAGTCCTTCGACTTCCAGTCCCAGAAGAACACCTGGGTATGAGGGCTGTCTGCGAGCAGTCGCCACAGCCCGGGAAAGTCCAGGTCCATCTGCGCAGCCACCGCGGCGATGGACAATCCCACGCCGATGAGCAGGAAGGCGGATTGAAAGGTGTCGGTCCAGACCAAGGTCTTGATGCCGCCGCGAAACGTGTAGAGGAGGATGAGGGCGATGATGCATGCGACCCCAACCCAGAAGGGGATCCCCCAGGCATCGAGCACGAAAGCCTGGAGCACGCTGACCGTCAGGTAGAGACGTGCCGCCGCACCCAGCAACCGTGACAACAGGAAGAAACATGCCCCCGTGGTTTGGGCCATGGGTCCGAACCGGTCTTTCAGGAATCCGTAGATCGAAACCAGATTCATCCGGTAGTAGAGCGGGAGCAGCACTGTAGCAATGATGAAGTTGCCCGCGATGTAGCCCAGAGCGAGCTGCAGGTAGGAGAACTGAGTCTTGCCCACGTCGCCCGGGACCGAGATGAAAGTGACTCCGGAGAGGGAATCCGCGATGAGCCCGAAAGCGACGGCGTACCAGGGGGACTGCTTGTTCCCCAGGTAATAGCCCTGACTGCTGGCCTTCCGACTGGTGATCCATGCAATCAGGAGGAGGATTGCGAAATAGGCTCCTATGGCGGCGAGAATCAGGGCCGGTGACATCGGTGGATCGGGCAGAGCGGATTGGGGAGGGAACTACGCCGGGATGCTTTTTCCGCCAGCGCGGGCTGACGCCAGGCAGGACTCGACGACGCGTTGCGTCTTCAGGGCCTGCTCGGGCCAGTCGCGGTTCAGGCTGCCGGACATGACCTGTTGAGCGAAGTTCCGGAAGAGGTTTGTTTCCTGCGATGTGGGGTGGTTGTTGCTGTATTCATCGATGGAATGTCGCTGCGAGTGAGACTCCATGTTGAATACGCATCTCTCCATCCGGAAGTGTGGCTTCTCGGTTTCGAAACAGACGCGGCTCCCGAAAAACGGCAGGACAAAGTCGTCGATCCTGAGCGAGCCCTGGGATCCGCTCACGTGGCACCATTGTTGGTTCTCTGTGATGAAGGAGCAGTAGAATGAGGCGGAGACCCCGCCTTCGAAAATGAGCTCGCCTGAGAACTCGACGGGCACCGCCGCCGGGCTGCCTGGACAGGAGGCCTGGGAAAGGATGCGTCCGGAGACTGAAGCCGGGAGCTGCCAGTTCATGGCCCAGAGACTGAAACGGATGGAGTACCAGCCGAGGTCTCCAAGGCAGCCGTGGGGTTCCAGGTCGCTGCTCATGCGGATGTTTGCGGCTTCGAAGTCGCTGCCCCCATTGAAGCTGAAGGCGGAAGTGATCCGGCGCAGGGAGCCGATGTGTTTGCCGGGAAGCAAGTGTTCCCGAACCGCCTCAAGGCGGCGGCTGTGCATGAACATCACGCCGTCCATGAACTGAACCTTGTGCTTTTCGCAGATGGAGATCATTTCC
>VHDG01000347.1 GCA_016871475.1 Verrucomicrobiota bacterium | reverse complement strand
GCTCGCGGCGGAATCGCGAGCGGACGATCACGCGCGAGGTTTATTGCGGGAGCCGGTCTACGTGGGCCGAAGCGGTTGATGAGATCCGCGGGCGAACAGGTTGACGCATCCCGCGTGCATGAGTCATCTCACGAGCGACAACGGAGGCTTCGGATCCGCCGATCAGCCCTTTGGTGCAAGATCTAGAAGAACCTTTGGCGTGAGATTGCCCCGAATCGCGGATGAACCGTGGGCATCCCCATCGGCGCAACCGCACGGGTAACGGTGGGCTGAATGGGAACCGCACGGACATGCGTGCTCACATTTGCTTACGAAGTTAAGGAGTAGGGCGTGCCCTCTCCTCTATACCCCCCGATGTCCACGCTTTGACGGCGCTTACACGCGGCGGAATGGGGTTGCTGACGCTCACGAAAAGTGACCCGGGGATGTGTGAGTTGGGTGTTCCTTTGAGTCCCCTGGGGAAGGATCAACTTCCGTTGGTATGTCCGGCGACGAATGTCTCGACGACATCGATGATCTTCTGTTGCTGATGGCGAGGCAGTTTGCTGACGGCTTCGAAAACGCGGCGAGCCTTGCCAGTTGGGCCAGAGCCGCGCTTCTTGGTGGAGTCAATGCCCAGGAGATAGTCTGTCGAGACGCCCAGGGTGGTGGCCAGAGCGTAAGCCGTGATTTAGCGACCGCCTAGTCTGAGGGGCCATCAGCATGCTACATGCTGGTGGATGAACGACTCCACACGCATTCCACGCCGAGGTCCCAAAGCCGCCGCCCGTCGCGAGCGGATTCTCGCGCAGTTCAAACGCAGCGGTCTCTCCGCCTACGCCTTCGTGCCTTGGCCCGGTCGGAAGGTCGAGACTTTTTCAGATACCGACGGCGCTCAAGAGGCGGAACTCAATTGTGATGGGATCAAAGGAAAGGGAAGACGACGCTGACGGCACCTTTGCAAAGGTCACATCACATTCATCTCGCTTCTTTCGACGTCACCTCGGCCACTAATCGGCACATCCTGCGACGGCACTCCGGCGATTAACAACTCAACAGACAACCGGGCTCGGCTTGGCTACACTCAGAGTGAGCTGACTGACTTCTTTTCCCCCTCCATATCACATTTCCTCTGTCTTCTTCCCTGCCCTAATCTGCGAAATCTGCGAAATCTGCGGATAACCTTCCCCACCTTCCGACCTTTCGGAAGTGTGTCAGGGAGAAGCCAGGACGTGGATCGTGCCATGCAGGACCCGGCCGGCAACTCTGAGCTCGTAGCAATGAGTCGGAGCCAGGTCCGGAATGTGGAGGACCACAGTTCGACGGTCGGCACTAAGAGTCACATCCCGGATCGTCAATGCATGTTCATGATAGTGCCTCGAGCCATAGGCTGCGCTGCGTTTGAGTGACCAGACTTTCATGCTGCAGTTGCCAGGCTCCACCGGATCGCTGAATACAATGCGCATCTGCCCCTTGGATGCGCGGACGCTCAAGGGCAGGTTCGCGGGCGCAAGCCCGGGGCGGACGCGGTGGAATCCTCCAGGCACCGTGGCGTTTCCAGCCCAGGCAAACATGCCGCACGTGTAGAGCGCGCCGTCCGAACCAAAGCGGCCCCGCATGACACCGGTCCCGGACGCGTCCAAAGGCAACTCACACACAGCTCCCTGCCAATGACCGTCCACCTCTTCGTGCGGAATGATAAATATCCGTCCGGTTCCATAGCTCAGATTCAGGAGGGCTCCCCCGAGATGCCCCCATCGGTCCCGTGGCACCCACACCAGCTCTGCAGGACTTCGATCTTTATCGTTCGTGATCCACACCATGGGTTGTTCCATCGCGGCATCACTGGTGTTGGTGACGGTGGTGTAGCCAAACATGTTGCCGTAAAATCCACCGACCTTCACTCGGTTGATCCGGTTCTTCGGCGTCCAGAAACCCTCCTGATCCGTCACGAAGAAAGTGCCGTCGTCATTCAAGCAAACGCCGTTGGCCGCACGAAAGCCTGTCGCGAGAATCTCCGTCCTCGCACCATCAGCACTGACTTTTAGCAACGTGCCATGATGCGGCACCACACTGTCGAGAGCGTGGCGTCCAGACTTGGCATAGTAAAAATTCCCGGCGGCGTCCGTTTGCAAACCCATCGCGAACTCGTGGAAATGCTCGGTGACCTGCGCGTCATCGTTGAAGCATTCAATGAAGTCGGTCTCGCCATCACCGTTCAAGTCCACGAGCCTGGCAATCATGTCGCGACAGGTCAGGAAAAGTTCACTTCCCCGGAACTTCACACCCAGGGGCTGAAACAAGCCGCTGGCGATACGCCGCCAGGTCAACTCCGCGGGTGCAGGTTGTGTCACCCCGTCCACACGCCAGACATCGCCATTCCACATTGCGACGACCGCAGAACGTCCGTCGGGTGTGAAATCAAACCCTCCCGGCCTCAGCCAGCTTTGGAAAGGGTTGTCGTTGGGCAGAGGTAGATCATCCACAATGAATGCTCCGTCGGCCCGGCCTGCCACTGATGTGGTTTTGACTCTCTGTGGCCATTGTTCCGTACCCCCAAGAGTGAAGGAGGTAAGATCGAGAGGCTGTGAGATGGTTTGCACAAGCGTGGCGAGCGAAGCGGCATCCACGCGCGAAATGCACAAGCGCGACCTGGCGTTGGGCGGGAGAGCAGCAACCCAATACCCGTCTTCCTTTGCCAACTGACCGTCCCCCTTCAACAATACGTTCACATTCTCAGGCGCCACTCGCAGACGGAGCGTCCCCTTCCCTTCACCAAGGTTCAACGTTCGGACAAAGACGGGAGTCGCCCCATAATCGATCCACGAGGGTGATTCCAAAACGCGAATCCCATGGATACGGGACGCGACGACATGCGCCTTTGGATGGGTGTAAAGCCCCAGAAACTGAAGCCCCATGGTGGGCCCATAAGGCTTCCGGTCCTTACCCATCAATCGTCGGTCGCTGAAATCGCTGATGGTCCAACCGGGTCCCGTGGGATTGATGAAGTGCCTCTCCCCGGTGAGCGATGTGTGGGTCCCGTGACTGCCGTCGAAAGCAATTCCCTTCCAGTCCACAAACTTGCCCGTTGTGGCTGTGACGTTAGCCATGGTGTCGTGGTCATAGATCATCCAGGCACGACCCTTTGTGACCCCTCCTGATCCTTGATCGAGCCGAATGGCGATCGCCTTCTGAGCGATCTGACCCTTGTCGATCTGAAGGGTCCAGAACAGTGCATTGCCGAGTTCCATGCGTTCGTAGGGGGGCAGACTGTTGTCCGCCTTCTCCTCCTCACCTCTTGCAAGCCCCCTAGGCAGGGCGCTGATGAACTCGGGGGTCACCTTGAAATACTGAGAGGGATTGTCCGGACGAAGAAACGTTTCGCGGATGTATTGGATGACAGAGTACTTCTGGGCGGTTGTGTATTGCCCTTGAGGGACCATCTGGCCGAAGCCTTTGGTCAGCGTGACGTACATGGAGAATGGATCCGCTCCGTTCTTGAACTGGCCTTCTGAAAAACGAAGCGCCGTAGGCAACGAACCAGGCTGTTCCTTGGTGCCGTGACAGACCACACAGAGCGTCCGGTAAATCTCAGCTCCTTCGGCCAGCGAGTTGGCATCCCACGCGCTCACAATTGCGCCGTGATCGCTCTGTTCCAAAGGCTGCACCCAACCCACACCTCCTTCGATACGAGGACGCAGAGGGCCGACAGGTACCGAAGCCGGCGCAGCAGCCTGTTTCAACCTGGCCTCCTGAGTCTTTGTCGGGTTGGAAAGCGCGAGAGACGGAACATCCTCAGGTCCACGGACCAGCTTGCCCTTTGTCCAGACGCGCAACACCGGCAAGCCCTTCGCTGGATGCTCCACCGCGATATCATGCGGCCCCTGCTCATCAAGGTTCAGCGTCAGAGCATCGCTCAAACTGACCTTGGTGGGGCCTTCAAGATGCAACCGGTAGTTCATCGGCCACTCCGCCGAAGTAAGGGCCGTGGCCTCCCGAGGCGGGTTTGGCGCGGAGAGAACGGAGCTGGGCAGCAGAAGAGCAACGATCAGCAGACGAATCATAGGTCAATCACAGGAACAGCTTCCGCAGCTCTTGCTTTTGAGAAGAGCCAGACGCTTTTCGATTGCGAGGGATGCGGGCGTGACAGCAAGTCCACCCAGGGAGGTGCACCGATGCTCGCGAGGCATCATGGCCGCGACGTTCTTGGCAGCTTGGATGACTTCATCGAGCGGAATGAGCGGATCATACCCCGCGAGCGCCATGTTCGCACAAGCGAAGGCATTGGTCGCAGCCATGACATTCTTCCCGAGACAGGGGGCTTCCACACGGTTTGCGATGGGATCGCAGATGAGCCCGAGCATGGACTGAAAAGCGAGCGAGGCTGCGGCCACAGATTCGTCGCGCGTGCCACCCGCGAGAGTGACGAGCGCTGCGGCTGCCATGGCTGCCGCAGACCCACCTTCCGCCTGGCACCCACCCACCTCTGCCGCGAAAGTCCATTGAGTGGCGATGAAGACGCCGATGAGTCCGGAGGCGAGCATGGCTTCGGCCATCTGCTGCTCTGTGCTGCCCAGGATCTCACCCATCGCGATCACGGCACCTGGCATGGCTGCACAAGCGCCGGCAGTGGGCGCTGCGACAATCACCCCCATGCTGCTCTTCACCTCCATGAGTGCAGTGACGTAGAGAATCATCCGGTTAACCGCTCCGCCGTCCAAAAGACGGCCTTGATTCAGCTTCTCCAGAAAACGACCGCTTTGGTGATGCAACACCCGGTCATCGTACCGCGTGCCAGCAATGCCGCTGGCGATGCTTCTCCTTAGAATCCGGATGATCTCCACCATCTTCGCGACGACCTCCTGCTCGGTGAGTCCACCGCGGGCGCGTTCGTAGGCGACGGCAAGTTGCCAGAGCGGCGTGTGCTTCGCTCCATCGTGTGAAAGCATTTCAGCACAGGTCGTAAAAGGCAGCTGGACATTCTTTCGGGAGGGAACCGGCAACACAGGTGCGAGACGCTTCACGTCCAAAGGCTTGACCGAAGCCAGCAGGTGGGGATCGACGAAGGCTGCACCCTGGAGCTGAACGATTGCACCGGTGGACGTCGGATGGACGTGGACAG
>VHDG01000346.1 GCA_016871475.1 Verrucomicrobiota bacterium | reverse complement strand
GGGATCCTTGGCGACGTCGATTCCATGGTCGTCAGACTCACCATGAACAAAGCCAGGTTTCACCCCTGCACCCGCGAGCCAGGAGGAGAACACCCAATGATGATGCTCCCGTCCCTTTGCATCCGGGCCGCTGTTGAATGGAGTTCTCCCGAATTCCGTGGTCCATACCACCAGCGTGTCTTCCATCATGCCCCTCAACTTCAAATCCTTCAGCAGCCCGGCGATGGGTTGATCGACATTCTTCGCCAGAGGAGTGTGGGTGAGCATGTCGCCATGTGCATCCCAGTTGTCGGATGAGCCGACATCAATCAACTCGACGAAGCGCACCCCGCGTTCCGCCAGCCGACGTGCCACAAGGCATTGCCAGGCGAACCCTTGCGTGCTGCCCCGCTCGAGGCCGTAGAGTTTGAGAGTTGCATCCGTTTCTTTGGAAAGATCAAAGACCTCAGGCATCTCTGCTTGCATACCAAACGCTGTTTCGAAGGACTTGATCCTGGCGCTGAGAAGCGGGTCCTCGATCCTGCCATCCAGGTGCCGGCGATTCATCTTTGCCATCGCAGCGAGCTCGAGTTCCTGGAGGCGGCCCGTCTCGACTCGCCGGCGGATATTCGGTACGGGGTCGGCGCCCGGCAGAACCAGAGTTCCCTGATGGGCACCGGGGAGAAAGTCACTGGCCCAAACCTGTCCGCCGGCATAGGGGCTCTTTGGAGCGATCACCACGAACGACGGGAGGTTCCGATTCTCAGTTCCCAATCCATAACTGACCCAGGAGCCGATGCTCGGGCGGGCGAAAGTGAATGAGCCTGTATGGATTCCCAGTGTGGCTTCGTAGTGGTTGGTGTGATCGGACTTCATCGACCGGATGAGGCAGAGGTCATCGACACAACCGGCCATGTGCGGGAACAGGCTGCTCACCTCAGTGCCGGACTGGCCATGCCTGGAAAAAGTCCACTGGGGACGCTTCGCGTACATGGTGAAGTCTCCCTTCCGGCCTTGAAACTCGTTGACTGAGACCGTCTTGCCAGCGTCCGCAAAAAGCCTGGGCTTGTGGTCCCATGAGTCCACGTGTGAGACCCCCCCGCTCATATAGAGAAAGATCACCCGGTTGGCCTTGGGGCTGAAGTGAGGTGGGCGGGAGGCAAGGGGGTCGGTTGTCACAGCACTGCCTGACTGCTTGCCCATCATCTCGGAAACGAGCCCCGGGAGCAGGAGTGAGTTGCCGACCATCGAGCGTAGGAAGCTGCGTCTTGGAATCATGGGAAATGGGTTTGCATTCATGCTCTAAGGCCTTAATCGATGGTCAGGAATTCATTGCTGCCAAACAACACGCGTCCGAATGCAGCCAAAGCAAGCTGGCTCTTCTCCTTCTCGTCTGCTGGAAGCTGCGCACGGTAATCCTCGAGGAACTGTATCGCTTCGGACAATTCGACCTCTGTAGCCGCCCGTCCGAAGGTTTGGTGGTAAGCGGTCCGGATCTGGGATGGTTCGTCCTTTTCTGCTGATCGGAGCTGTCTGGCCAAACTCGCTGCCCTGGCATGGATGAAGGGGTCGTTGAGAAAGAACAGGGCCTGGGTTGGAACCGTGGTGGGACGACGATCTGCCGTGCTCGCATTCGGGTCTGCTCCGTCAAACAAGCCCAGGAATGGATGCCTTTTGATGCGCTGGGTCATGAGGTAGATGCTGCGCCGGTTGTGGTCATACACCCCGGAATACGGAGCATGCTGGCTATAGCCCCAGCTCGTGGGGGAGGGGAACGGATGATCCTGACCGGGCGTGGAATCGAGATCCCCGCTGACCAGCAGGACCGTATCACGAATCTCTTCGGCATTCAGACGGCGGCGTGCGAAAGGCGTGACGAGGTCGGAGTTGGAGAGATTCGCTTCAGTGGAATGTGGCTCTGATGCCTGGAACGGGGGTGTGGAGTGGTTTGCCGGGAGACCCGTCAGTTGAGTTTCTGTCGGAACCGTTCTTTCGCCTGCGGATGTTTGCTGGTAGGTGGCGCTCGACATCATCAAGCGGTGCATGGCTTTCAGCGACCACCCTCGGGCCACGAACTCGGTAGCCAGATAGTCAAGCAGTTCAGGATGAGTGGGAGGAAGGCCCCGTGTACCGAAGTCGTTGGGGGTCTTTACCAGCCCCTGACCAAAGTGGTACTGCCAGAGACGATTCACCATCACCCGGGCTGTGAGAGGGTTATCCGGACGCGTGATCCAGTTCGCAAGTTCGAGTCGCCCACTCCCCGAAGTGGTATCGGAAATGGAGCCTCCGCCGAGAATCGTGACGAAGCCCCGGGGGACTTCATCGCCTGGACGGTCCGGCTCCCCGCGCATCTGCAACCTTGAGTTCTGGGGCGTGCCTTCACTGACAGCGTAAGCAAGCTCCACCGGGCCTTGAACCAGCAACGACTGGAGGCGTTTTCTTGCCTCCTCCGCTGCCGCCTTTGATTTCGCAAGTTCATCCCGGATCGCATGGACCTTGTCCCTCCGCTCGTCCCTGCTCATGCCGGGCATCGGAACAGCCGTAGCTTGCAACGGTGCGAGGGAGGTTTCTCCGATCACAAAATTGTCTGAATCCAAGGACGGCTTCACTCCGCCGATGTGTCCGTAGCTGTCGATAAATGTGTAGTCGATGCTTCCATTCCAACCAGCCGCCAGGTTCCCAGCAAACCCCGTCTGACCCGAGTGAGAGGCGATATGACCCGTGTAGGTCTTCGCCTTCAGGTCGAGAACGAGCTGCACCTGATACCACTCTCCGACCTTGATTGCCTGGACCGCATCGCGTTGATCTCCGCTTCGACGGTAAAACTCCTGCCCATTGAAGAAAAGTTCCACAGCCGGCGAGGTCCCTGGCCCCTGGCCCAGATAGAAGCGCCAGGATCCTGTTCCGCCTTTGGACGCATCGCGGCAACGAAAATCAAAACTCGCGAAGAGCCGGTGGGTGGAGTCTTGCTTCCAGCGATTTGTAAGGGTCTGACCAAACCCATTGTAATCGCCGCTATTGGGGAGATGAATGCCGAGCTCGCCGGCGGGATGGTGGTTTTTGAAAGGGCTCTGAGCTCCTGCCTGGATCTTCACAACACTGTTGGGTCCGGGACCCCAGGGCGATACGGGAGGCATGGCGTCGGTCTGAAGTTCGAAGTCGCCATCAATGCCCATCAGGTTCTGCAAACGTTCATTCAGCTTCCCGATGCTCTCTTCACGCACTTGATTGGATGCCGGCAATTCGCGTGACACGGGAGCAATCGGCCGATCCTGGATGGCGAGGTTGTCCACTGCAATCGTCGGCCAGACACCCGGCTCACCGCCTTCGGAATCAATGGATACAAAATCGAGAATCCCGTTCCACGTTTCCAACAAGGGTAGGGATGGAATCGATGTGATGTCCCCTGGTTGACCTGCTGACCCCGAGAGTGTGGCTGTGCTCAAGTCCAGGGTGAGCTGCAAGTTGTGCCATTGATTGGATGCGAGGGCCCGGATGGAGTGCAGTTGCCTGCCCACGCGGATTGCGAGGTTTCCTTGCGATACGATCAACTCGGCAGCGGGTGGAGAAGTGCGCGAGCCAATCCAAAGACGATGGCGGCCATTCGCAGGGGTCTTGCTGCCCGAGATCCTGAAGTCGAGGTTCAGATGAACTTTTCCCGCTTCCTTCCGTTTTCTGGGGGGATGGAGAGTTTGCGCCATCTGGTAGAAGTTGGTTCCTTCGCCCACTGTCGCTCCGACTCTTCCAAGAGCATAGAGGTGCTTGAACGGGCTTTGAGCATCCGTCGTGACTGCGATGGGCCCGCGGTAGACCCAGGGTGCAACCAGGACACCTTTGCTGCCGCCGGCCGCGGGCGCTTGCATCTCGAAATCACCATCCATGTCGTCCAACGAACGCAGTGTGGCGTTGGGCACTGGCAGCTTGTGCTGTTCCACGAGACGTGCGAGCTCGGCGACCTCCGCATCGAACTCCCGCCATTTATTTAGGGATTCCGTCGGTGGAACCAAAGGCACCATGGACCGCGATCGTTGCTTCTGTTCGGACCCTGGGAAGGCATATCGCGTGCTCTCAAATATTCCATAGAGGGCATAGTAATCCTGCATCGAGACCGGATCGTACTTGTGTGCATGGCACCGGGCGCAACCCAGCGTGAGGCCAAGCACGGTTTGTCCCAAGGTGTCGATGGTGTCCTGAATGGTGAGGTGATGGTAGTTCTCTGAGTCAAAGCCGAACCTTCTTGAGATGGCAAGGTAGCCCGTGGCCGTGACTTGCCCGGCATACCGTTCACGAGGTCCTTGTTTTGCAAGGATGTCGCCGGCGATTTGTTCGCGCAGGAATTCGTTGTATGGCTTGTCTGAATTGAAAGCGTCGATGACCCAGTTGCGGTATTTCCATGCGAGTGGCACCGGATAGTCTGCCGTTTCTCCTGCGGTATCGGCGTAACGCACGAGATCGAGCCAGTGGCGCGCCCATTTCTCACCGTAGTGCTTGGACGCGAGCAAACGGTCGACGGCTCGCAGGAAGGCATCGGGGGATGGATCCTGCTCAAAGGCAAGCCGGTCGCTGGCTGAAGGAGGAAGTCCTGTCAGATCGTAGGCTGCACGCCTTAAGAGAGTGTGCTTGTCCGCAGCTGCAGCGGGTTGAACCCCCTTCTGGGAAAGCTTTTCCAGAATAAACAGGTCGATGGGGTTGCGGCTCCAGGGTGATTGGATCTTCGGCGGTGCGGGGCTCGAGACAGCTTGAAAGGCCCAGTGGGGTTTGGTGGGCGCAAGCGCGGGTGCACTGCTCGGGAACACCGCTCCTTGTTTGATCCACGTGGAAAGGTCGTTGATCACGGATTCTGAGAGCTTGGGCTTCTTGGCTGGCATGCCGAAATCCGGGATTTCGTGCCGCACAACCTTTATGAGAAGACTTCGGCCCGGATCTCCAGGTATCACGGCGGGGCCGGTGTTGCCTCCTTTGAGGAACCCCTCGCGGGTGTTGAGTTCGAGGTTCCCCTTCCGGACCTTTCCGTCATGGCATTCGTAACAGTGCTCCGCGAGAACGGGTCGGATGCGATTCTCAAAAAATGCCTCTGGCTCCGGCTGGGCGGTGGCTGCGGCGCCCCTTAAGTCTGCGAACAAGACCCA
>VHDG01000345.1 GCA_016871475.1 Verrucomicrobiota bacterium | reverse complement strand
CACCCGCGTGTCGAATCGACCGGTGCCCGTGGGGAACCGCTTTCCAGGCGCGTCGTCGGCCAGCCACATGTCTTTCGCGGCGCAGATGAGCGGCGCGGCTGAACTGGCGGCGCCGATGAGCAGTGGCAGGCCGGTCTTGATCGCCGTGGCGATGCCGAAGTCGTCGCCGCTGTGAGGCGCGAAATCGAGCTTCAGGTCGCGGCACATCGCCGCCCAGTAGAGGAAATGCGGTTCGTCGAGGGTGCTGATTTTTCCACCCGTGAACTTCGGGTGCTGCGCGAGCTGCCACAGCAGCCACGGCTCGTAGGGCGTGGCCCACGGGACGAAGGACGGCTCCAACGCATGAACAATGCCCGGGCGCACGAGCCAGTCGGCGATTTCGTAATAGCCATCGCGCCGCCGTTCGGGGTCGAGCGCGTTGAGCCAGCGCGAGGTCATGATCATCACCTCGCAATTCTCGTGCTGCTGCACGATGTCGAGCAGCGGACGGTAGCGCTCCGCCTTGAACCTGTCGTCCTTCTCCCCGCCCCGCGCGGTGATGCCCGCGATGAACTTCATGTCGGGAAACGCCGAGCGAAAACGGCGCAACACCTCCGCATACATCGCGTCATCGAGATCAAAAATATAGCCCGTGTCCGCATTCAGCACGGGCACGAATTCGACGCCGTAATGCTCCGCAGCCGATTGCATCCACTGAATGCTCGTCACAAGCCCCTCCCAATCCGGCTGTTTGTCGCGGAAAGGCAGAAGCACCGCGGAGCAAAGGCGCGCCCGCGTGTGGTGATCCACAAGTTCCTCCTCCGCAGTCCACGCCCACTTGGTCTCGCGCCAGCTCGTCGTGGGCGTGAGGTCTTCGGGTTTTTCGATGATTGGCTTCATGTGCCGAGTCTCCTTTTGATTTCCTTGAGCTGCCCAAACTCGGGCTTCTGAGTGTAAAACTTGTCGAGCGGATAGCAGCCGCTGATCAGGCCGTTGCGCGGCGCGGTCGTGCAGTCGCTGAACGTGCGGCAGATGAAACGCTTCTCAATCGCACCCTTCTCGGCGGCCTCGACCAGCATGTTCGGATAGCTCAACACCGCGCGGCCTATCCCCACCATGTCCGCCCATCCATGACGAAGCAGGTATTGCGACACGTGCGGGAGGAATTCCTGCAGGTAACTCAGCCCGGAACCCACCAGCACCATGTCATTCGGCGCCTGGGCGCGAAGCTTGCGCACGGCTTGCACCTGCCGCTCCAAATCAATCAACGGGTCATACGCCGGCTGGTAGCCGTCGCTCGGCGGATACGCGGCGGGACGTTGAATGTGCGGTGTGTAGTAGGGTGATCCGGCTGTCGTGTTGAGAATCTTCACGCCGAGCTGCGCGCACAGTTCCACAAACTGGAACGTCTCCGTGAGATCAATCTGCGTCGGATCGTTCTGGTTCACACCGAAGCCGTAGCGATACGGCAGGCATTGGCTGAAGTCTTCCGGAATGCCGGGGCCCAGCTTGCCAGGCACGCTCAGTGCCGGGTCGGGCCTGTGCGGCACCTTGTCGAAGCAGCTCAGGCGCACGCCAAACTCGATCTTGTTCCCGCTCGCGCGGATGCCCCCGATGATCTCGCGGAGGATGCGCGTGCGGTTCTCGAAGCTGCCGCCGAACCTGCCCGGGCGCGTATGCGCGCCCAGGAATTCATGCAGCAGATAGCCGTGGCAATGCTTGATATCCACGAAGTCCGCCCCCACGTCCCACGCGATCTGCGCCGCCTTGATGTAGTCCTGGATGAGCTGCTCGATCTCCGCATCCGTGAACACCTGCGCATCGCTCGTGACCTTGAACTTCGGGTCGAGAATCGGATGCCGGAACGCCACGCGCGGCTCGAAGGTCGTCTTGCCGTTCGGTTTGCAGAAACGCCCCGAGTGCGTGAGCTGAAAGCCAATCACAAGATCGTCCGTCGTGCCGTAGCGCTCCTGATGCGCTTTTTTCAAGATGCCCATCAACTCCGCGATGCCCGCCTTGTTCTGCTCGATAATGATGAGCTGGTTAGGATTCGCGCGGCCGTCGGGACAAACAGCCATCGCCTCCGCGCCGCAGATCAGCTTCGCGCCGCTCTCGCCAAAACGCTGCCAGCGCCGGCGCATTTCCTCGCTCAATCCCCCGTTGGTCGTGCCGTCCCAGCCTTCCATGGGATGGATGGCGATACGGTTGCCGATGCACTTGCCGTTGATGGTGATATTCGGAACCGCCTGTGCGAGCGGCGACCCGGCCCCGGCCTCAATGGCGTCCTCGCACGGCAGCTCGATGCCAAGCGCGGCGCAGTGCTGGCGGAATTCCTCCACCGTCTTGAGCGAAGGGATGCGGGTGAGTTTGAAGGGTTCAGCCATAGGTCAGCGCTTCAGCTCTTGCAAAAGTTTCCCAGCCGCTGCGGGGACATCAACCGTTCCAGCATGGAGAATGACGGTGAACTTCATCCGATGGGTTTCACCGCGTTTCACCTCCACGCGGCTCGGCTCGCCCTGTTTCATGGAAGCGCGCCCGAAGGGGTTGGCGACGAAGACACCGTAGTCGCGGTTGTGCCACCAGCTCGGGCGGACGTTCGCGGGGTCGGGGATGACGGTGATGCCAGTCTTGATGCCATTGATGGAGCCTGAGTAATCGCACCACTCGGCGGGTTGGCCCCAGGTGGCTTTGGCGGTGCTCTTGCCAGTGCTGCTTGTGATGAGCCCGCTGGCCTTCTCGGTGAGCGGGGTGGCCATGCGGACGCCGAGGCCCATCTCCTCCTCGTCGCCAAAATAAAAATCGTCCATCTCCGGCGTGAAGGCCGCGGCCCAGGTGAGGTGCAGTTCCTGACCTTTCGGGGTAAGGGTGAAATCGCTACGCATCGCGGCCATTCTCGCGCCGTCGATGGCAAGCAGCGAGCTCTGTGTGGAGAACTCCAGGCGTCCATCCTTCCATGCGGGCGCCACGACGAAGGACTCGTGCTTCATCGTCGCTTTGTTGCGCCAAAAATCCTGGCCGCTGATTTTGCCAAAGCCGAGCCACACCCCTGGATGCATGTCGGCGTGATCGGTCGCATCCACGCCCTCCACCGGCGGCCAGGTGCGCGTGATCGGAATGCCGCCGGGAGCGCGGAGATTGGCGAAGAAGGGGCGGCGGGTCTTCGCGTCGACGAAGACGAACTCACCTATCATCGCGTCGCCCTGCAGGATGACGAGCCGGTCAGGTTGTTCGGTGAAACGCAGGACGTCGGCCTTGGGCAGTGGCGAGAATTTCCCGGATGGGGCTCGCTCTGGTGCCGGGCTATTGGATTTCCTGGCATCCGGTGCCCCGGCTTTCTGCGCCAGCAGATACGCCGTGACGTCGGCCACGTATTGCGGTGTGAGCAACGTGTCGTAGGCCGGCATGGCCGAAGTGGAGGCGGTCTTGCGCGATTTGATCGCCGGCTTCGGAATGACCTGACGCTGTCCCGTCGCGAGGCCCAGCGTGAGATTGAGCCCGCTTTCCTCCAGCAGGATGCCGGAGTATTCCGCGTCCGCGGTCTCCACTGTTTGCAGGTTGAAGCCCTCGGTGATGACGGCGTTGGGTTCGAGCATCGACTGGACGATATGCTTCGCGTTCGCGCGATCCCCGAGCGCCGCCAGGTCGGGGCCGAAGCTGTTCCCGCGTTCGCCCACTCGATGACAGTTGAAACAGCCGACGCCACCCCGCGCATGGAAGAGCCATTCGCCGCGTTCGCGACTGCCCTGCGGAAGCGTCGCCAGCGCCGGATCGAGGGCCGTCGCGCCGGACGGCGGCGTCAGCGGGAGCGGTTCGAGGACGACGATGTAGTTGCCCTTGCCGCCGGGCTGCCCTTCATCGGTGTTGCCGCCGAGTTCAACGCGCCCGGCCGGGAATTCGCGGGTGTAAAGCTGGAAGGTCCAGTGATCGGCGCGAATCGTCTGCGCGGTGCGCTGGAACCGTTCGCGCAACCACGCGGGCAACTCCTTGGCTCGCGTGTCGAAGGCGACAAACACCCGTACCGGCATCAGCGCCTCGAAGTTCAACCAGCCATCACCGTGCGAGCCGTCGTCGTTGTTGGCGGTTTGGATAAAGTCCAGGTCCAGGAGCGCCGGAGGCACTTCCTTCAAGTCGTAGTTGCGATCCGTGTAGGGCCTTGTGCCGGGACGCAATCCGACTGCGGCGAGCGAATAGCGGGCTCCGCTCCGCGCCTGAATCTTCCGCGCCACACCGATGCGCGCCATCTCGGCTGTGGTGGCTCCTTTCCCGGCTTTGTTCGCCCCTGAAATGGCCGCATTCAAGGGACGGCCTCGCACCAGAACTTTTTGCCCGCCCACTCCGGCTTTCTGCAGCCACCCCGACGCCAGTTCCTTCACACTTGAATCCGCATCCGTGGCGAGGGCTTCAACTTCCGGCGCCTTCAGCGCATGGGTTTCCAGCAGCGCCAGCAGCGCCGCCTTTCGCACGCCGGCGCGCGCATCGGCGAGCAATGGCTTGAGCGCGGCAACATCCTGCAAATTGCGCAGGGTCTGCCAACCCGCGTAGAACGTGGCCGCGTCCGTCTCGCTGGCGAGGCGTGCGAGCAGCGCGGGAACAGCAGAACGCTGGCGCACTTGTCCGATGGCCTGAACCGCTTCGAATCGCAAACGTGTCTCCTGACTGCCGAGCGTGTTCACCACCCCGATGGGTAACTCACGACCGTCGCCGGCCTGGCGGATGCGGTGGGCGACGATGCGCAGCGACTGCACGCGGAGATTCAACGAGACGGCGGAGTCTCCGGCTCGCGCGGAAAACCATACGTCAATCGTCCGGTCCTGCGGCGTCAGTCGTCCGAGCGTCCACGCGGTCCAGGTTTCGCGCGCTTCGTTGAGCCCGCGAGTGCCCATCATCGAGAGGAGTGCGGCTTTCACGCTGGCTCCGCGACGCACCAGTTCATCCTGCGCGTCAATTCGCCACACCGGGAGGGGGCCGTCGAAGTCTTCGACCAGCTCGGACACCGTCCATTGCGCGAGGGGCTTGCCGCGCTTCGGTGTCTGCCAGCGGGCGGGCGTCGACGATTTCGAAGCGACGCGGAACACGCGACCTTCGCTCGTCATCTGACCGTCCTTGTATTCCGCGCCGTAGCCGCTGCTCC
>VHDG01000344.1 GCA_016871475.1 Verrucomicrobiota bacterium | reverse complement strand
ATGTTCCCCTGTCTACGGCGGGTTGGGTCGATCAAGCCCGCTGACTGAAGCGCATCGGTTCCACTCTCGGCTCCGATCACGATCGTGGCTAAGCAGGGCGGTCGAATTGGGAAAAGTGACATGCGCTCCGACACTGATCCTGGGCGATCCCGAAGCTTGACGAACGCTTCGATACAGCCCAGGACTTCTCGTCGATGATGCACCATCCACAGATCCTCTTGAGTTCCCTTCTTTGCCTTCTGGCCACGACCCTGTCGGCGGAACACTGGCCGCAGTTCCGGGGGCCGGGTGCCGCTGGCGTCAGTCAGCAAGGAAAGCATCCGGACCGATGGTCTGGAAAGGAGAACGTGGCCTGGAAAACGGAGCTGCCAGGCCGGGGTTGGTCCTCGCCGATTGTTTGGGGTGACCGGATCTTCGTGACCACCGTGGTGAAGCATGGGGACACCGAACCGCCGAAGAAGGGTCTGTACTTTGGGGGAGATCGACCCGAACCTTCGAAGGCCGAGCATGAGTCAAAAGTGATCTGTCTGGATGTCAACCAAGGTCGGATCCTATGGGAGAAAGTGGTCCACCGGGGAGCGCCGCAAACCGCCATTCATCTCAAAAGCAGCTACGGTGCTGAGACCCCCGTGACCGATGGCCAGCGCGTGTATGCCGTGTTTGGAGGGCTTGGGGTTTTTGCCTTCACCTTGAGCGGGGAGCAGGTCTGGGCCCGGAAGCTCGAGCCGCATGCGACGCGCTACGGGTGGGGATCTGCGGCATCACCGGTGATCCATGAGGGCAAGCTGATACTTCTGAATGACAATGAGGTCCAGGCCGAGTTGTCCGCCCTGGATACGAAGACGGGCAAGGATCTCTGGCGAAAAAGTCGTGATGAGAAGAGCAACTGGGCCACGCCGTTCCTATGGCGGAATGATCAACGAACCGAGCTGGTTGTGCCCGGCACAGGCGCGGTGCGCAGCTACGACCTGGATGGACAGCTGCTTTGGTCGCTTCGAGGCATGTCCAGCATCGCCATCCCGACACCCTGTGCCGGCAACGGGTTCGTCTTTGTCAGCTCGGGTTACGTCGGGGATAAAGTGCGTCCGCTCTATGCCATCCGGCCCGGCGCTTCGGGTGACATCTCGCTCAAGCCCGGGGAGAGTCACAATGCATCCATCGCCTGGTCCAATCCGACTGCCGGGCCCTACAACCCATCTCCCGTGTACCATGATGGCCGGCTCTATGTTCTTTATGACCGGGGTTTGGTGAGCTGTTTCGAGGCGAAGACGGGTCGGGTGATCTACGACAAGGAGCGGCTTCCGAACGGGTTCGCTTTCACCAGTTCGCCCTGGGTGGCTGGAGGAAAATTGTTTTGTCTCAATGAGAACGGGGTGTGTTATGTGCTCTCGACCGGCGACAAGTTCGAGGTGCTGCACACGAATACGCTCGGGGATGACGACATGTGTATGGCGACTCCTGCCATGGCCGGCGATCGTTTGTTCCTTCGTACCGCAGCCCGGATATATGCCGTGGCTTCGGCAAGCCGATGAAACACCCTTGAGGTTCCCGACGTGAGCCGGTCGCCCATGGATGATGCCTGGGTGTTTGATGGGTGGGAGTCGGGGGTTGTGGCGTTTTCGGATCCCGGGTAGGTTGCCCGCCGTGCCTGTTGCTGAATCTGCGTCAGATACGTCCAACATGACTGACATCGCTGCGCGCGAGCGTCGGTCGCTGTCCATTTTCCATTGGACAGGGCGCGAGGTCGTGCGGTTGCTGGGAGGCTTCCGGGGGATGTTATCCCTTGGTCTGATCACGCTCAGCGTTCTGCTGACCCAGCGTCGACGCGCATCCAAGGTCATCTCACCGTTGATTTGGCGGGAAGTCTTGCGGTCGGGTGTTCGCCCGGTGCCGATCGTTCTGTTTCTTTCCTCGTTGCTGGGTCTTGCCGTGATTGGCCAGACGGTGGTTTTTACGACGCGCCTGGGTGCTCAGGATTACCTTGGCACTGTGATGGTCATGGTGGTGGTGCGTGAGCTTGGCCCCATGCTGGCTGCGCTGGTGGTCTTGGTCCGGGCGGGCTCGGAGTCTGTGATCGAATTGGGATCCGCACGCGCCAGTCATGAGATTGAGGCCATGGAGGCGATCGGGATCGATCCCATCCACTACTGGGTTGTGCCTCGTGTCCTCGGGATGGCTCTGGGTGTGTTTTGCCTGACCGTCTACGCCATAGTGGCTGCCGTGCTCAGTGGCTATCTCTGGGCCTTCCTCCAGAACATCCCGATCCTGCCCGGGGACTATTTTGGACAGCTCGCCCGGGCTCTGCATCCCCTGGACTTCCTCGCGTTGGGTCTGAAGTCGGGGATTCTCGGTGTCACGCTCGCGCTCCTGCTTTGCTACCACGGTCTGGCGCAGCCAATTCGCCGCGAGGACATACCAAGAGCAGCCATCCGGGCTCTCACGCAAGGGGTGGTGCTCTGTGTGCTGATTGATGCCGTGTTCCTGGCCTTGAGCCGGATTTCACTCGATTCTCCATGAACGCCGCAGCGGATGGATCTGATGTTTCGCTTCTTGAACTCTGTGACGCCGAGGTGGCTTCGACGTCGAATCCTGGCACATCTTCGCTGGCCGGCGTCAACTGGGCGGTGCAACGGAACGACTTCTGGGTCGTGGGGGGCCTGCTGGGTTCCGGGAAATCAGATCTGCTGTCCACTCTGGTGGGGGTGCTTCCTCTGAACTCCGGGAGACTGCTTTTGGACGGGGCCGAGATCACGGGCCGCGGAGGTCCGAGAGCGGATGCGGGAGCGCAGTTTCGCACGGGCTTGGTGCATGACGGGGGACTCTTGTTCGCGCATCTGAGCGTCGCAGAAAACGTGGCGTTGCCGCTTCAGTATCATCACAACGTTTCATTCGCGGACGCCGCCGATCGAGCCGGGGCCTGGCTCGAAGCGGTAGGCATGGGAGGCATGGCGGAGCTTCCGAGCACCCGCATCAGCCGCAATTGGGCTCAGCGCGCGAGTCTCGCGCGGGCTTGCATCCTGCAGCCGGAAATACTGCTCCTCGACAATCCTCTCACGGGCCTTGATCCGGTGCATGCGCGATGGTGGATGGATTTCCTGGGTCAGTTGTGGACGGGGCATCCCTTGATGGCCTATCGGCGTGCGACACTCATTGCCACGTGTGACGATTTCTCTCCATGGTGGGGAGAGGGCAGACGGTTTGCCATGCTGAGCAACGGCAGATTTCGAACGGTCGTCGAGCCCATCAGCCGCCAGGAGCTTTCGGACTGCCTGGCTGCGAATCATCGGTGACAACAACCCCGCTTTTTTCCAATGCCCATCCAAGATCTCACTCCCCAGCTTAGAACCCGGCTCAGCCGCGTTGAAAAGGTCGTCGGCATTTTTATTCTGGCTGCCGCATTGATGATGCTGGCCGGCCTGGCTTTTTATCTTCGCACCACCGCCAAGGAGCGGGGTTGGTTCCTTCTGAAGGCGCCTTACTACACGTATCTCCGAAGCGGCGGGGGGATTCGGGAGGGGGACAAGGTGAAGATGATGGGCTTTGACATCGGCGAAATCACAAAGGTCGAAGCCGATGATCCGCTGAGTACAAACAACGTGTATGTGGAGTTCGTGATTCTTGGACACTACAGTGGTTATGTCTGGAGTGACTCGACAGTGAACGTCAAGTCGCTGGGTCTTTTGGGCAGCCGTTATCTGGAGGTGAACAAAGGGGATGCTTCAGGCAAGCACGGCCGAGTTTATGCCACCTACAAGTCGAAGGACCATACGCTCCTGGAGGCGCTGGCGGATGTATCCACCGGGGCCTACAAGCCTTGGGAGGGCAAGCCTTACATGTTGCCAGCCAATGAACCGCCTGAGATCGCTGCTCAAATGGACGAGATCGTCCAGCAGGCCAAGGATGCGCTGCCGTTCATTCTCGCTCTGACCAACTCCTTGACGGTCATCATGGCCAACACGGCCATCGCAACCGAGCGGGTGAACAATCTTCTCAACAAGTCGGAGCCCGTTGTGCTCAACCTCGAGACGATCACGAGCAATCTCAAGAATCCCAAGGGCGCCCTGGGCGAATGGCTGATCCTGCCACAGACTCAGAAGGAGCTGGATTCGGCTCTCACCGCTGCAAACCAGGCGCTGAACTCCGCCAATACCGCGGTAACCAATGTGAATGCACAGCTGACGGAAGTGGCGGCCGGTTTGGACGTCGCGATCGATCAACTCGGCCTCATCATGGGCAATTTGCGGCAACAGGTGGATCAGAACACCAACGTCCTTTCCGAGGTTTCCACCCTGATCGTAAACACTGACGACATGGTGCAGGGGTTGAAGCGACATTGGCTGCTCCGATCCGCCTTTCGAAAAAGCGCCCACTCAAATCCAAATCAGTCGACCAACCCGGTGCCAACCCTCAGGCCCAGGGAAGGGCGAAGGTAGGAAACCCGAGCCTGCGGTCTCCTCCCCCACAACAACGTTCCCGAAAGGCTCAAAACCCCTCGCTTCTCGCGTCCCTGTGTCAGCTTGACCCGCCCTTCGTAGCACATCGACCCGGTTGACTCTGCGGCGGGTTTAGTCCCTGCACGATCTCCCCAATATCGCCAGTGATTTTGAGCGGTTTGGGCCCGTGTCGTTGAGATCTTCGGCCTCTTGGGACTTGGCATCAAATATGTAGGGGGGTGTTGTGAGTGGCATGAAACGTCACTGCCGGACCCGAGGGTGCTGCGCCCTGCGGGACTGTGGATCAACAAGCAGACTTGAAAGGTGATTTATATGGCTATTGTTCGATACGAGAATAAGTGGAACCCATGGAAAGAGATGGAGGAGCTACAGAGCCGGTTGAGCCAGGTCTTTGGCACCGGAGGATCGAAGACGCGCGTAGGCGGAGGTGAGGGCGAGGGGTTGGCTTCCGCCGAGTGGTCTCCGCTGGTGGATATTGTCGAGGATCAGACCGGTTATTTGATCAAGGCTGAGCTTCCTGAGGTGGCCAAGGAGGATGTCTCCGTCAGGTTGCAGAACGGAGTTCTTTCAATTGAAGGCGAGCGAAGGCTGGAGCGAGAGGACAACAACAAGAAGTATCATCGTGTGGAGAGGGTCTACGGAACGTTTACCCGAACGTT
>VHDG01000343.1 GCA_016871475.1 Verrucomicrobiota bacterium | reverse complement strand
TTGAGTACGTCGAGTTTTTTGCCAACGAAGTACATATTGGCACCTGTAGCAATTCTCCTTACCGGTTCACGTGGGCACATGCTGTGGCGGGGTCGTTCGAGTTCCAAGCCCGGGCAACGGATGATTTCGGAGAAACCACCCGGAGTGCCGTGCATCGGGTCGTCTTGGCAATGCCTCCGGCGAAGGCTTTCTTCCTCGGAGAAGACCGAGTGACACAGGGGCGATGGAAGGGAGAATACGGGCGGACAGGTTTCCATATCCCGGTTCTACCCCCTCAGATTCCATGGCCCATCCAGGCCGGTCCTGTGGATGAATATACATTTCTCTGGGAGGTTCCTGTCAGTGATCCTCGGGGAGTTCAACACCCGGATGAGCTGTGGAACCTGGCTTCCTGTTGGGTCGATACGGAGAAGGTGACCTATCGTTCAGCTTTTCTCGATGGTCGTCCAGGTATGTTCAGCATCTATTGTTTGGACTGGGATTCCTTTATACGCATTTCTCGAATTGAGATTAAGGACGCCGAGACTGGAAAATTGTTGGATGAGCGGTGGTTGCAGGAGTTCAGGAACGGTGTCTGGATGTCTTGGTATATTCAGGGGGATGTCATTCTGGAGTTGACGTCCTTGCAAGGCAACGGAGTGATCAGTGGAGCGTTCTTTGACCCTGACACCGTGATCAAGCCTCTCATCCATTCGATCGTGCCGCAGTTCCTGGACGGTAAGATCGTTGTAACCCTGACGTGGCGGTCGGTTCCCGGACGAGTTTGCAGAATTCAGGTGAGCGAGGATTTGTCGGTGGCCTCCTGGCGGAATCTCGGGGAACCCATTGTTCCTGAAGTTTTCGAGTCGAAGCTCACCCTGGAGCTATCAGACAATCCCGCCCGGCTGTTTTTTCGAATCGTGGATGATCTGCCTTAAATCTGATTGATGCGCTCGAGGAGTCATTTTCAACGATGGCAACGTCTCGGGTGTTTTTTGCGGGTCTCTTTTCTCTCCCTGTCGCTCCTGGCTCGTGCCGGTTCAGGACGAACTCTGTCCGAGAATGCCAGGCTGGGCACAGAGGATTGGTTGGTCAAAAAGCCTGCAACGCCCGGCTGGCCCCGTTCCGACTCGGACAGGACACCCGAGATCCAAGGCTATGCGGGTGCTACGAGTGTCAATACAGGTGAGGAGATACAGTTCTTTGTGGACGTTAGGAATCCGGCGGCGGATCCCGAGTTCCGTATCGAGGTCTTCAGACTGGGCTGGTATGGAGGGAAGGGAGGCCGTCGAATGAGTTGGCCTTCGGTCGAGAGAGAAAAGGAAGAGGTGGTGCTTCCCAGCAACAAGCAGCGTGTTCCGGTTCCCGACCCGCTCACCGGCATGATTGATTGCGATTGGTCCGAAAGCTGGCGGCTTCGAGTGCCCGAATCCTCGGTTAGCGGCGTTTACATCGCCAAGCTGACCACGCTGCCCTCTGGTTTGGAGTCCAGTGTCATCTTTGTGGTTCGTGAAGATCTTAGGTCGAGCGACTTCCTGTTCCAGTGCAGCGTGACAACATGGCAGGCCTACAATCCTTGGGGTGGACGCAGCCTTTACAACTACCCACGAAATGCGTCCGTGGTGTCCTTCAACCGACCCTATGCGGCTCCTTCGTTTCCGTTCAGCCATACAAACAGTTCGATTCAGCGGCCAGAGTTGGCTTTTGCCGCAGGCACGGGAGAGTTTTTCGTTCAGATCGGGGCCCGAACTGAGCCTGCCTGGTAGTGCAATCTGATGCGATGGTTGGAGAAGATGGGATGCGATGTCACGTATTGCACGAGCGTCGACACTCACTCCCTCGGGGCCACTCCTGGAGGGAAACAGGTCAAGGCGTTTCTTTCCGTGGGCCACGATGAATACTGGTCGGAGCCAATGCGCAATCAGATCGAATCCGCCAGGGACTCGGGGATTCATTTGGCAGTGCTATCCGCCAATACGTGTTACTGGCGGATTCAGTTTGATTCTTCGTTGCGGAGTTTTTCATGTGACAAAGGGGGGAGCCCTCCCAGGAATCTCTGGCGAAGAGGAGTGGGACGTCCTGAGGTCGACCTCCTGGGCACCCAGTACGTCTACAACTCATTGGATGCCGATCTGAAAATGCCTGATCCGCTCCCGGACCATTTTTCCTATGCACATACGGGTATTGAGGCCGGCGAGTTGCTTCCCGGGTTGCTTGGGTATGAGGTGGACGGCGAGTGGGACAATTACCCCACCGGAATTGATCGAAATCGCCCCGTTTCTCCTGAAGGAACCATCCGACTATCCTCCACCCGGTTCAGCAGTACCGCTGGGGCGCGTGGGACTGCCTACTCCACGTTTATGAACATGCTTCGGGATCCGAGGTTTTTGCCGTCGGTTCAATGCAATGGATTTGGGGATTGGACGACTTCAATCACCGATACACGCCCTCTCGGTTGTCCCGAGTTTCTCCCAAGATTCAGCAGATGACATGGAACATCCTTCATCACTTTTCACATGAAGGAGCATCCCCAACACCGATAGCGTTTCTGGGAGTAGATTCTGTGACCCAAGGAGACTGGAAGCCGGCTTATGGTGTCGAAGGGGCCTGTTTGTTCACAGCGCAGGGTCCAGTGGTATCGGAAACTTTTCCCGGAACCATCGAGGTCGCGGGGGCTTCGTACGAGGAGTTCGCTGCTCTGTCTTCGGATCCTCGAGCACTCGAGCTGCCTGGACCCGGTGCGAGACGTTTGGCCGCTGCCGCTTTCGGGCATCAAAACCTCAGGATCCAAGTTTCATTGCCACCTTCCATCCCTTACCCCACGGGAATCTACCTGGTGGATTGGAACAACGTGCGTGCCGAGCTTCGTGTGAAGGTCTTCGACGACGATGCCGGCGGTGTCGAATTGTCGTCACAGGAAATCGAACTTTCCGATCGAGGGACATACGTCCTTTACCGCCTGTGGGGTCGGAAGACGATACAGGTGGAGAACCTAAACGAGGATCGGCCGGGAAGTCGGCCAACCTTCAGCGGTTTCTTTGTTGGTGGAGCAGGCCGGGCGCATTTTCATGGCCACGATCTCGGGTCCCCAACCGGGGGTATTCGGGGGGGACTGGATTGATTCCCGGGAGAACCGGATTTTAGGAACGGAGGGTTTCAGCATCGCGGGGCATCGAGCACGCCTTCCGACATGGGCTTCCATGGAACTGCCTGGGTTATCAACCCACATTTTCACGGGAAGCACCGTGGATCCAAGAGGGCTGCGCCGGGTTGATGAGTTTGGGAGACCCTCTGCCGGGCGCATGTTGGGCGCCTGGTTTCGGCCCGACGGCACTTCCCTTCAGGTAAAGCTCGACGAAGGAAAATCCTGCCTCACATCGATCTATTTTGCTGACTGGGATGGGTGCGGGCGTGCCTTACCTCCTCGATCCCAGCGTGTCGATGTCATTGAGCCCACCTTCGAGCAGATTCTTGACTCGGTTCTCGTTCCTTCGATTTCCGCAGATTTCTGTGACGACGACTACGTGACATGGAGCATCAAGGGCCGTGTCGAGTTTCGGATTACAAGCCTCAATCAAAACCGGCCCATCGCCAATGCAGTGTTCTTCGATCCAGAGACGGGTCCTGGGGTGAAACTGACGCTGCAACGGGTCAATCCAGCGGAGGGCTTCCCGACCACTGGTTTCCTGGAATGGGTCGCGATACCCGGGAGGGTTTATAGGCTCCAGCGATCCCGTTCCCTTGACCCCGTCGAGTGGGTCGTAGCCGGGCCGCCTGTCATTGCCAGCGATCGGGCTGCGTCGGCAGTGATCCCGAGGACAAACCCCAGGGAAGCCGAGTTCTTCAGAGTAATCCTCCCTCCATGATCAGGGGTTCGGGGATGGCGGCATCAGTCGGATCGGTCGGATCGGACCGATCCGCTGCGGCCCGCGCATCAAAGATGCAGCGGGCGGCCGAATGCTGCGGCCATCGCGGCTTCCTTGATCCCCTCTGCCAGTGTCGGGTGTGCGTGGCACACCCGCGCAATATCCTCCGCGCTCGCTTTGAAGGCCATGGCCATCGCCGCTTCGGCGATCAAATCACCGGCGTGCGCCCCAATGATATGCACCCCCAACACCCGGTCGGTCTTCGAATCTGCCAGGACTTTCACCTTCCCCTCTGTCTTCCCAATCGCCCGAGCTCTCCCACTCGCTGCAAACGGAAATGTTCCCTTCCGGTAATCGACTGCAGCTGCTTTGAGCTCCTCCTCCGATCGGCCCACTGACGCTATTTCCGGATCGGTATAAACAATCGCAGGTATGCTCTCGTAGTTCACATGGCCGAACCCCGTGATCATGTGCTCCACACAGGCGATGCCATCCTCCTCCGCCTTGTGCGCCAACATCGGGCCCGCGATCACATCGCCAATGGCATGGACTCCCACGGCGGTGGTCGCATAGTGCGCATCGACGGGAATTCTCCCGCGAGCATCGGGCTTCACACCAATACTCGCCAATCCCAGTCCATCGGTGTTTGGCACACGGCCCGTGGCCAATAACACCCGATCACACGTCAAGGCGGGTCTCCCCTCCGATTCCACAACGGCTTTGGATCCATCTGCTGCCGCACGAATCACTCGTGTGCCCAACTGGAACTCCAATCCCTGCTTCTCAAAGGTGCGTTTGGCCTCCGTTGCGATCTCGGCATCCATCCCCGGAAGAATCCGGTCCAGATACTCGAGGACCGTGACTTGCGATCCCAGTCTCCTCCAGACAGAGCCGAGCTCGAGCCCGATCGCTCCCGCTCCAATGACAACAAGATGTTTGGGGACCTCGGAAAACGACAATGCCTCCGTGCTGGTGCAGACCCGGATTCCATCGACATCCACTCCCTTGAGGGATGCGGATTTGCTGCCGGTGGCGATCAACACGCGTTTGGCCTCCACTTTGGTTGGAACCCCACCGTTCGGGTCTTCCACGAGGAGGGTGCCGGGCGATTGGAAACTCGCTTTGCCCAGAATGCGGGTCACCTTGTTCTTCTTGAACAAGCCGTCGATGCCTTGAGCCAGTGTGGAAACGACGCCCTCCTTTCGTTTCAACATTGCCGGCAGGTCGAGCTCAACTTTCGGAGCCAGGACCCCATGGGATTTCCAGTGTTCCTT
>VHDG01000342.1 GCA_016871475.1 Verrucomicrobiota bacterium | reverse complement strand
GGTCCCATGGTATGGATCCCAAGCCCGGTCGTCCGGATGTAGGTCCAGTTCGCCGAAGAAGCGACTTCCTGGACGCCGGCGTAGGAGGGCAGCGTCTGGCTGATGTTGCCGCGGCTCCAGGTGGCGACTGCGTTGCCCGACAGGCGATCGGCGTCGGTGAGATATACGCGCGCGTATTTCCCGGAGAAGACGGTGAACCATGAGGACGCCTGAGGGTCATCAGCGAGTGCCGCAGAGTTGATGCAGGCCAGGACGGTGAGCACAGCTGAAAGGTGTTGGATGTGGGGTTTCATTTGCTTTGGAGTGGTTTCAAACAACGCCCCCACGATACCCCACGCGACCTTAACAGAACGTGAAGAGGATAAACTGGCTCTCGGCTCTCTTGCGTCTCTCGAACACTTTCCTTTGCCGCTCACGTTCCCCGGCCCGGTCCTTAAACAGGCTGGTGCTGAGAGTTGCGCGACACGGCGCCTACCATAAGTCGAAGACGTATCTGGCGATGCCCTGGAAACTCTCCAGGATTTCAATGGTTCCATCCGAGTTAACATCCCATGTGCTTTCCACCCTGAGCGAGGTATAGGGCTTTTGGGTGAAGGTGGCGACCTGGGTGAAGAGCCCGAGGTTCATGCTTGAGATGTTCGCCGGCGGTTCGAAGACGTCCTTCTGATAGGCGGTCGAATGCCAGGCGGCGAAGTTGCCCCGGAATCTGGCTTGAACGTTCAACTGCGAATCCAGATGGACATCGAGTGAACCTGATGCGGCAGCGAAGGGCTGATCCTTGGCTCCGCTCAAAGTTCTGCCGAACATTTCCCAACCAAAACCCTTTGAGATCCCGCCGGTGAGGGTGGTTTGACCGGATCGTTCCGCCTTCAGAGAACTCGTAATCGAATAGCCATGGAAGTTGAGTTGCCCGCTGCCACTCAGCTGCGTCGGCTTCAGCTCGAACGCCGCGTCGTGGTTGAGGGTGAATCCTCCAACGAGGAAGGATCCCGTGGCGCGTGTCCGGAGCGTGTAGTCGCCGGATGACGAAACGGTGCCGAAGAAGAAGCTGCTCCCAAAGGGCGTTTGAGCATTCCCCTGGGCGATGGCTGTTGCAGGGGCGCCTGCGGGTCTCGCCAGTGTCATGACCGCGCTGTTCAGAGAAAGGTAGGGGAGAGGCAGGTTGTTGGCTGTGCCGACGAGACAGGCTGAGCCCGACGGATGCATCGACCCGCTGACCGAGATCGATCCAATCCCGTTGGGGATGGCCAGGGTGAATGCGGACTGCAAGCCACCTCCTCCTCCGGCGACATAGTGATTGAGGACCTGATTGGGCTGAAGTGCCCGGCTGTAAATCGCCACCTCGTCGATCCATCCGTCAAAGTGACGGTTCGTCGCCTCCGCATTCTCACCGATCATGACGGGTGCATCGTTCAGGTCTATGGCTTCGCTGTAGAGATCGAAGGCCTCCAGAATCCCATCGATGTAGAGGTACTTGGCGGTGCCGTCATAAACCGCGACGACATGATGCCACTGGCCATCATCCACGGGCTTGGAACTCCGTGTTCCGTGGGCGATCCCGCCACTGTTGGTATCGAAGGCCAGTCCACGTCCCTGGTCCCATCTGGAGAGGCGCCACGAGCTATCCCCCTTCGTGACGATGGCCTGCCAGGGTCTGTCCCAGGCGGCGACCTTGATCCAGGCCTCCACGCTGATCGCCTGGCGAAGATCGAAGGTGGATTCACTCCCCACCGTCACCTTGGTGGTAACTCCATCGAAGCGCACCGAGGGGCTTCCTGAGTTGAGATCTCCCGACAGGGCTCCCGGCTGGCCCAGCAGCAGCGTTCCGGAGTAAGTGCCATTCCTGGCCACGTCCCCTAAACCGGAGCGAGTGTGGCTGTCCAACGCGACGGTGCCGCTTGTTTCGTCGAGACGCCAATGAGCCAGGGGACGATCTCCCAGGCTTTGAAACGGAAAGCTTCGTCCTGAGACCATGTCCTTATAGTCACCTGGCTGACGTCGCAGGGTGAGACTCGGTGCCTGGACTGGGAAGTTCATGAAGGACGGAAAACCCGGGCTTCCCATCAGGTTGAAGAAGCCGCTGGTTGTGACGGTTCCTGAGAGGGGCACGGTACCCCAGCCCGAAACTCCAATCTCACCGCTGAGCGTGAGAGTCGGGCTGGAGATGGGGCCTGCGAGAATGAAGCCGAGGTTGTTCAGGGAGAGGGCGAGGATCTGTGCAGACCCGAGAGTTGCCCGAAGATCGACGGTGTTGTCAGGGAGCAATCGACCTGCCATTCGTGCAGCCGGAAGTCCTGGGACTGCCAGCAGGCCCTGGCCATTGATCTGGGTGAGTCCGCCCCCGCGCGCCATTCGAAAACTCGCTGATCCCATCTGGAATCCACCGATGGAGATTCCCGCACTCGACGAGGAGAGGTCGAAGTTGCCGTTGCTTGCCACGCTGCCGCGGAAAAACAATCCGGACATTCCCGGGTAGTTGAGGGAGAAGGATGTCTGAAGGGCGATGCCGCCTCCCGACCGGTACAGCTCCTTGATTTCCGCTCCACTGAGCCCTCGCGTGAACACAGCGACCTCATCGAGAGATCCACCCCAGTTGCGGCCGGGCCTGTCCGCATTGGCACCAATCCAGACCGGGAAGGTGCTCAATTGAATGGACCCTGAGGCCGGCGTCCATGCGTCCAGTTCTCCATCCACGAAGAGATACTTTGCTGTTCCGTCGAAGACCGCGGCGACGTGATGCCATTGATCATCGTCCAGCCTCCGGGACCCGTTCAGGTAGGGTGGGTTGACTCCGTCGGTGTCGAAGGATGCCGTGTTGAGGTTTCCAGCACGCTGGACGCGCCATGAATTGTCACCCTTGGCGATGATGGTCTCCCAGGTGCGCTCGAACCTTGGGATCTTCACCCACGCGACCACAGTCAGGCTGGTCGTGACCTGATCGAATGCCTTTGCATCAAGGATGGTGATGTCCGCCAGGTCCAAATGATTGATCGTCAGGCCTGCATCCAGGGTGAGTGTGGTGGTCAGCGACTGACCGGGTTTTCCCAGGATCAGCTGTCCGCCCATCCTCGCCCGCACTTCCGCCTGATCCAGCGCGATGCGGACCCAGACATTCGACAGGCGAACGCCATCGGGCAGCGGCCAGTGGACGTGAGGCAATCGGTTCGTGGCCTCGCAGGACTCCAGCAAGAGCTCGTTACCTTGTGAGTTCAGGATCAGGCCCCCATCGACTTCAATCGGTTTAACCCCGCCGGCATCGGGCGTTAGAAAATTCCCCTGGATACGAAACGTGTGCCGGTTGTTGGTGGAACCGGTCAGGAGCAGAACGGGGACCACGCCACCCTGGTCATTGAGGCGGGGTTGGATCCGAATACCCCTGCCGAGTTGAAGCTCCGCATCCGACTTCAGATTGCGCAGCCGGCCATCCGGGAAAATCTCTCCTGTGAGAGAGGCGTAGGCGGTGTCGCGAAGGTTGACGGGGCCCTTGAATGTGAGATCCGGACGTCCGAGAATGTTGGTGCCACGTTTGAGCAGGGCATGGATGGAGGAGAACTCAATCGAGCCCAGCGATCCTGAGCCGGCTCCCCGGAGCTCGAGCTTCCCCTGGGCGGTCAGGGTGCCGGTCAGAATCATGCTCATCGCACTCAATCCCGGAACTGTGGGCTGGCCTGCGATCCGAAAAAAGCGGGTCCCATCCTCAGACTTCGTGAGATCGAACGAGGCAGGTTCAAGCACGAATACCACCGACTGGTTTGTGATGCCCTCGATGTGAAGGGAACCCGCTGACTCGAACAATCCGTGCTCGCGTGAGATCCGCGTCTGACCGGTGAGCCTGGCTCCGAGGTAGCTCGCCGATCCGACGACCTCGGCCGTGGTTCCGAGTGGATCAAGCTCGAAAGTCCCTTCAACCCGTGCCGGAGGTTGGTCATCAGCCACGAGGATCTCGAAGACACCAGCCCCTCTCATCAGTGAGGATGTGAGGGAGATTTCGAGCCACTGCGGGATCAGTTTGACGCGGTCGCTCAGGAGAGTCTGGGAAGGACCTCTGATCCTATTCCTGGATTCCGTCGCTCCCGGCTGTTGCGAGCGACGGACAGGGTTTGTCGGACAAGCTCAGTCTTGGCGGAGATGAGGGCGGATTCCTTCAGTTTATTTTCCCTGTGTGACTGCCACGCGAGCGCGATGCCGAGCAGAGCAAGGATGCAGGTGGACCAGGCTGTGACCACCGCCGGGCGTCGACGGCACCAGAGCCAGAATCGCTCGAGGGATCCTGTGGCTCGTGCCTCGACAGGCTCACGTCTGAGGAAGCGATCCAGATCCTCCGCGAGGGCGAGGGCGGATGGGTAGCGCCGATCCGGATCCTTGTGGAGGCATTTGAGGTAGATGACCTCCAGGTCTGCGGGGATGGCGCCTGCACTGTCTTTTATCGCTCGGAGAGCTCTTGGGGGGATGGGTTCCTCCTCGACCACTTTCCGCAGGACATCCACGGGGTTTTGTTCAACGAATGGGGGTTGGCCGGCGAGCAGTTCGTATAGGATGGCTCCCAGGCCATAGACGTCACTGGCGGTGGTCAGCCGGTGGACCTGGCCGGATGCAGCTTCCGGAGACATGTAGCATGGGGATCCGAGAACGTCGCCGGAAGCGGTGAGGCGTGCGTGTTGTTCCGGGCTGTCGGCGTGGGAACTCAGTCGGGTAGCCAGACCGAAGTCCGTCACGTGAGGCGAGCCCGAGGCATCCAACAGGATGTTGGCGGGTTTGAGGTCCCTGTGGAGGATTCCGTGTTGGTGCGCGTGTTGGACGGCTTTGGCGACGGTGCTGATGAGGGCGGCGGTTTCCCTGTGGGGCGTGGGCGGGTTTGTTTTCGCCATCCGGTCGGCCAGCGACCCGCCTTCAAGGAATCGCATGGCGAAGTAATGTTGTCCTTGGGACTCACCGACTTCATGGATGGGGACGATATTTGGGTGATCGAGTTGGGCTGCGGCTTCGGCCTCCGCTCGGAATCGTTTGATCTCGGTGCTGCTTGCGAAGCGCCCCATCAGGATCAGTTTAAGCGCGACGGTGCGGCCGAGGCTGACCTGAAGAGCCTTCCAGACAACCCCCATGCCCCCTCTGGAGACTTCATGAAGCAGCTGGTAATCGCCG
>VHDG01000341.1 GCA_016871475.1 Verrucomicrobiota bacterium | reverse complement strand
CAGCGCATCGCGGGCTTCCACCGTCAGTTCCCGGGGATGGTTGCTGTGCACGCTGATGAACAGCGGATGGAACTGCTTCAGCATGGCGCAAAGCTCGGACGTGATGCGTTGCGGAAGGAAGATCGGGATCCGGGTTCCGATCCGGAGGAATTCAATGTGGGGGATCGCCCGAAGCCGGCTGAGCAAATACTCGAGTTTCTCGTCGGAGAACAATAGGGGGTCGCCTCCGCTCAATAACACATCACGGATGGCCGGCGTGCTCGCGATGTAGTCGATCTGCCGGTCGAACTCGGGATGGAAGTCATAACCGGATGCGTTGCTGACCAGCCGTGACCGGGTGCAGTAGCGGCAATACGCAGCGCACCGGTCTGTGACGAGGAACAGGACCCGGTCTGGATATCGGTGGACCAGGCCGGGCACCGGGGAATGATGGTCTTCGCCGCAGGGATCCGACATTTCCCACGGTGCGGTGTGGGTTTCTTCGAGACGAGGAATGACCTGGAGCCTGATGGGACAGTTGGGATCTTCGCGATCGATGAGATTGAAAAAATACGGGGTGATCGCCATGGCCAGTTTGGTGTTGGCCAGTTGAACACCTGCCCGCTCTTGTGAGGTGAGCGAGGGGAGATGCTTCTCGAGCGCAGGCAGTGAAGTGATTCGATTCCGGAGCTGCCACTGCCAGCTGTTCCAGTCCGAGTCACAAACCTCAGCCCAGGCCCCGCGGCCCGCTTCCCGGAACGTTTTCAGGGAGCGCTCCGGGAGCGGTGAAGCAAAGCCCGCTGGTGTGCGGGCTGGCTGCGTAATGTCCATGTGGCGCGGACTATAGAACTCATCACCGACGTGTCAAGGCACCCGCCCCGATCGGGAGTTGAGGCTGACTTGATGACCCGGTTGAGGCAGAGTTCGCCGGATGATTCATGTGCATGACATGGGGTTCTTTGTGCTGTCCACCCTCCTGCTCGCCTTCACCCCGGGGCCGGACACGCTGCTGATCGTCAGTCGGACCACTTCCCACGGCCTCCGGGCGGGAGGAATCACGGTGCTTGGCATTTCAGCAGGCATTTTCCTGCACACCCTCGCAGCCTCTTTGGGGGTATCGGCCATCCTCAACACCTCCCCCGGGCTGTTCACCTTCGTCAAGTTCTTGGGCGCAGGCTATCTCCTGTTCATCGGAGTCTCGATGGTCATACGCACCTCACCCAAAAAAACTCAGGTCCAGGGCGTGGCTCCGGAGCCATCAGATCGATCGCTGGGACTCATGTTCCGCCAGGGATTCCTCACCAACGTCTTGAATCCGAAAGTCGCCCTCTTCTTTCTCGCGTTCCTGCCTCAGTTTGTCGATCGAGAGGCTTCACGTCCCGCCCTCAGCCTGTTTTTCCTGGGTGTCGTCTTCAACTTCATTGGAAGTCTCTGGAATTATTGCACCGCCCTCTTCGCAGAATTCGCCAGCAGGTTTCTTCTGCAGGACAGCCGGTCCACCCAATGGTTCCAACGCGGAGCGGGAGCCTTTTTTGTTTACTTCGGGATCCGCCTCGCCCTCGCAGGTCCGGCGATGGACGTCGGCTGATCCGCCCACACGGCCGACGATGCATCGATCCTAACTGCCACCACTAGTACCTCCATACCTGTGTTCCCTGGTTGCCCGTGGATGCCACGAGCACGCGGCCAGACTCCAGGAAGCGAAGCTGGCGAACCTGGGTTTGCCTGGCCAGAGTCAGCAGTTCTCTCCCCGTGGGAAGACTCCATAGTTTCAGAAGGCCGTCGCCTCCTGCGCTCGCCACGGTCGTCGCGCCGATCGCCAGCGCACGAAGACTTCCGCTATGTCCCGCAAGCACGTGCAGCTGCGCCCCACTCTCCACGCAAAAAACCCGGATGAAGTTGTCCGATGAACCAACGGCAAGCAGCGATCCATCGTCAGACAGTGCCAACTCCTCCGAGGACGCCCCCCCGGGCAGACGAAGATTCAAAAACGGTTTTTCCTGGCCGCTTTTCCAAACCGTGACGTTGCCTCCCCAGGATCGCAGCGCCAGCACACCGCTCTCAAAGGCCCGGGGACCGGAGTCCATGACCACCTGTTTCTCGCCTCTGATGCGACTCTCCTCCTTCCCTGTTCGCGCATCGTAGATCACCGCCTCCCGTCGTCCCAGGACGACCACTCTGGACCCTGTCCGATCCGCAATAGCAAGGCTGCCCCCTTGAAGTTCAAAGGAGTTCGTTTCTCTTCCCTGCGTTGCATCCCATCGTAGAATTCTCACGGAGTCCGCCTCAGATCCTTTCTCCGAGGTCAACACCCAGCTGCCATCGTCCGCGACCGCCAGGGGAGTTGCGCCATCCAGGGCGGGCAGACTGCGGAGGTTCAGGGTCGATCCGTCGAGCAGCACGACGCCCCGGCGAGGATCCTTCCCGGCGGCGAGCATCCCGCTGGGTGAAACGATCAGTCCCGTGAGCGCATCCACCGAGTGAGTGCCCGGGGTCGTTTTCTTGAGATCCCAGATGCGGATGCTCCTGTCTTCGCTACCGCTGGCAAGGATGCCCGATACGCTCCACGCCACACAGGTCGCGGCTTCGGTATGGCCTGACAATCGTTGAATCTCCCGGCTGTGACCCTCCAGCATTGTGGAGTCGTAGATCCGCACGGTGGAGTCGGCCATGGCCATTGCGATCTGGGAACCATCGGGAGAGAAAGCCATGGACTGAACCGCCGACTCCAACGCACCCGTGGTGACGGGAGGGCGTGAAGTTTCCTCGGTTGAATAGATGTCAACTGATCTCAGGTTGTTTGCGGCGACGGCGATACGCGAGCCATCGGATGCAACGGCTGCCCCCGCTCCGGTGTTTTGGTTGATTCGAAAAGTCACTTTTGGATGGAACGTGGCTGAATCGAGGATCGAGGCCTGTGAGGATTTCGACAGGATGCAAATCCACTTGGCGTCGGCCGAGATACAGACCTGTGTTGCAGCTGCTCCCAGCGTCTCGCGATTCTCACCCGTCCTTGCGTCCACAATCTCCACACTGCTTCCCGGTGCATGAATTAACGCGAGATTCGTCGGGAGCAGAAGCGCTTTGGCTCCCCTTCGTTCCCGCCATGAGCGGAGAGTTCCGGTTTCAGCGTTCCAGAACTTCACAAAGCTTTCCTTGCCCGACGTGATCGCCGTGGAACCATCGGCTGACAAGGCCAGTGATGAGCCAGCCTGTGCAACATCGGGGCGCGATTCCTTGATGACGGACTCGAGACTGGTTTGACCCGTGAGGATTTCCAATGCCTTGGCGGGATCGTTCTTGAAAATATCGACTCCTCGGGCTCCCTTGGCTTGCCAGGAGTTTGAGGAATGCTTTATCGGAAACCTTCCCGACCGGGTCCAATTTGGACCCTCCCACAAATACACCTCCGAATCCTCTCCGGATGCCAGGCGCTGGCCATCGGAGGTGAAGGTCAGAGTACGGATTCCCTCAGAATGGCCTGCGATGACTTTTGCAGGATGACCTTCACACTGTTTGCGCAGCCAGTACCACTCGAGCCCGCGGAGATCAGCTTCACCCGGTTTGGGCTCATGGTTTCGGAGCAGGACCAGGGCCGGCCCGGAACGTCCGCTCTCCGCAAAACGGGAGGCGGTGTAGATGTCCGCGGCGTAAAGGTTCAACCGGGCCGTCAGCGCATTCGACTCGGCTCGAAGAGCCTCGGCAATGGCTCGCTGTTCGCTGATTGAGGCCTTTTGCCTCTCTTGCACAGCCACATCCCTTTCCAGCTTCAGCCGCACTTCGTTGGCTCGCTGGAGCCATCCCAAGCCCACCGCCCCGACGATCAGAACCACCAGAAGGGAGGAAATGCCGGGATGTCGCTTCCCCCACTTCATCACCCGCTCAAGCGTGCTGGGAGGACGAGCCAGGACCGGCTCACCCCGGGTCCAGCGAACAAGATCCTCCGCGAGGCCGCGTGCCGATGCATATCGCTTCGAAGGATCCTTCTCCAAACACTTCAAGCAAATGGTGTCGATGTCCGGATCCAACGGGCCGGGGTCCATCCCACCGGGAAGCAGACCTCGGGCACGGCTCGGAGGATCGGGCTCCTCATCACAGGCTTTGCGGAGAATCTCCAGCGGGGTGGCTCCTGTGTAAGGAGGCCGGCCGGTGAGCATCTCGTAGAGCACGGCACCGAGGCTGTAGATATCTGCGGCCGTGGTCGCCTCCGTGGAGGTTCCACTAGCCTGTTCAGGAGCCATGTAGTGCGGCGACCCCATCGCCGATCCTGTGGCGGTCAGCCTCAGCGTATCGCTCATCCGCCGCTCCAGCCCGAAATCCACCACCATCGGACCTCCGTCGGCTGCATCGATCAGCACATTCCCCGGTTTGAGATCCCGGTGGAGAATTCCGCGCTGGTGTGCGTGGTCCACCGCTCTGGCAATGCCGATGGTAATCTGGACTGCCTCCCGGGGTGGCAGTGGACATCCGGCATGCGATATCCTCTCCGAAAGCGTGCCGCCTTCCACCAGCTTCATCGCGAAGAATGGCTGACCCTCGTGGGTTCCCAGCTCGTAGATGGGAACGATGTTGGGATGCTCCAGCTGGGCAGTGGCTTCGGCCTCAACCCGGAATCGTTTCACCTCCGCGTCCGAAGCCAGCCTCCCGGTCAAGATCAGCTTCAGCGCAACCATGCGGCCAAGTCGAAGGTCCCTGGCCTTGAAAACAATGCCCATCCCACCCCGTCCAATTTCCTCAACGATCTCGTAATCGCCAATCCGATCCAAAGCGCATGCCGGTGATGGAGATGCTTCTTCCGGAGATCCGGCTTCCGTCTCCGCTGACTCAAAGAGCATGGAGGAGACCAGGCAGGCAGGGCAAAGCCCACGGGGCGCAGCGATTGGGATCAGCCGCGCACAGCTCGGACATTTCTGCTGCGCATCCATCTGAGCTAGGTACGAGTTACTAACCCGTTTTGCGAACAAGGGTGCTGGTTTTTATCCAGCCAGAATCTCAAACATGTGTCGGATCTCATCCGCTACTTCTAGGGGATCCTGAACGGTGTTGCTCACTTCATCTCGAAACAGTTCGCCATAGCGCTTTCGCATCCTGTGCACCACGGACTTGAGCGCGCTTTCACTGACCTTGAGCTTGGCAGCAACTTCTGCGAATGCCGCGGCTCCCTTGGGCTCGAT
>VHDG01000340.1 GCA_016871475.1 Verrucomicrobiota bacterium | reverse complement strand
GGGGCGGTCCCCCGACTTGTGAAACACCTGGCCGTAGTCATCGAACGCGACTCCCCAACAGTTCGCTCCGGCCATTCCTCCGCCGAAGAAACCATCAAGCCGTATCGAGCCAGGTCGCAGACGCCAAACCGCCGATCGGTCGAGCCGGGCGATTCCCCACGGAGTTTCCACTCGTGAAAATGCATGCAGCCCTTGTGTAAACCAGAGGCTGCCATCAGGGCCGTACGTGATGGAATTCACCAGCTGATGGGTGTCGCCAACCCCGAACCCACTCAGCACGACCTTGCGCGTGTCCGCACGTCCATCCCCATCTGAATCCCTGAAATGCACGATCTGATCAAAATCGCAGACATACACTCCTCCCGCCCCGGGCTCCACTCCCTGAACCATGGTTAACCCCTCGGCGAACTTCCAACTCTTGTCCGCCCGTCCATCCCGATCGGTGTCCTCCAAAGCCAGGATGAAATCTGGCCGGGGGGCACTGGCTCGCGAATGCGGATAGGCCGGAGAGCACGCGACATACATACGCCCTGTCTCGTCCCAGGCGATCTGGATCGGTTTCACCACCCCCTGAAGTTCCGAAGCGAATAGTCCCACCGCGAAACCTTCGGCGGGCTGGAGGGTTGCAAGTTGTTCCTCCGGGGAAAGAGCACCGGCATCGGGTTGAGGTCTTGCAGCGGCGGTCACGGGCGCTACGGGCGGCATGGTTCCGGAAGTCAGGGCATGGATTCGGTTCTCTTGTTCTGCGATCAAAGGCAGGTTCTTCTGGAAGGCGATTTTCAAGTGCGGCTCCTCTCCTTCGCCACGGGCGAAGGCTTGTGCCACACGATCACCATAGACGAATGACCAGTTCGCGGGCCGCCAGCAGTCAAACCAAAGCTCGTTCTTCCGAACGATGGCTTCCCGCAGCAACGCCTGCCCATCCAGGGAGCTGACCTCCACACCCAGAGCTCCTGCGACAATCCGGCCCACCTCCACCAATCCTCGATCCGTCAGATGGATGCCGTCCTCAGTCAACCGCGGCTTGTCGCCCTGCCGTTGAGTGATGACATCGAAGAGATTTACGAAGACGGCTCCCCGCTGCCGGGCGATCTCCTTCACGGCCAGAGCGTAGCTCCGAACATCTTCATTACGACGTTGCAAATCAGGAGCGTGCGGTGCCAGCGGCGTCTCGAATGGCATGGGTGAGACGAGAACCAGCTTGCGAGTGCGCAGGGCGAACTGATCGAGCAGGCGATGATAGGCGGCTACGAACTCGGGAATTCGATTCGGGCCATCCAGTGCTTCCAACTGCCCAAACTGCGCGATGACGACTGTTGCACCCGCCTTCTCCAGCTGGGAGGTCCACGATCCGAAGTTCAGGTCCCGCCACTGCTCATAAACGGTGTCGGCCTCCCAAGCCATCGAACGGAAGCGGGGTTTCTGCGACACGAAGCCCGCGCTCAGAAATGCCTCCAGTTCTCCACGCTTTTGTTCCCGCACAAAATTCTCCTGCCCGGCGAACACGATCACCTCATTGGTATCCAAGGTGAAACGTCCTTCGCTGAACCCCGGAAGGGCGAGGACCGGCTGGCCTGATCCAAAACGGGAAAGGATTTCGTCGCCGGGCGGCACCACGGGGGAAGGCAGCTCCTCGATGGAAATGTTTCGAAACGCGATCACGGCCTTGCAATCACCATGAATCTGCAAAGCGATCACCCCTTTGTCTTCGATGGACGGATCCCTTTCCACCCAGGTTGCAGTCCGCTGTCCGTTGAGCGAGAGAACGATCTGGGGGCCACGAGCCTCGACGACGTATCGGTTCCACTCTCCGGGCTTTTCAATACGTTCGATGAGTCGCTTGTCCGCGAGAGCGAGCATCCGATTGCGACGCGACTCATCGTAGAGAGACCCGGAGTAACCCGCGCCGATATCGGCCTGAAACCCGGACATTTCATTGGGCGGGTTGGGGATTCGGCGGCTCCGGAACTGCACACCGCCATTCACGAAGCCTTCGGTGCCTTGTAAGCGGTAATCGAATTGAAGCACAAAGTTGGTGTAGGCACGGGTGGTGGCGAGGAATTCATTTCGCGGATTACCTGCGAGAGATCCACCCAGGATGACGCCCTGTTCCACTCGCCAGACGCTTCCTGTGGCGCCCTCCCAACCTGTCAGCGTGGCTCCATCAAACAAGGTGACTGGAACACCTCCGCTTGCCACGGGGCAGAGTGCAGTCAGGAGACCGAGAATAAATAGCCGGCGGAGCGGAAGGTGCATGCGAAGATCCATGCCAGAGGCGCAAGGACATCACCAGCATTTCTCACGGCCGGGCTTGACCCAACGTGGCCTTCTGGCTTGAGTCAAGGGCATGCCGACGTCTTCACGCGATAGCAGCCTCCCCGAATGTGCCGGACCGCGTATCCGAGCTTCAGTGATGGATTCGCCGCTGGGTGAAATCCTGCTTCTGGCCAGCGAGCAGGCGCTCTGTGGACTCTATTTCATGGGCCAACGGTTTCAGCCTGAGCTGGACCCTGATTGGCACTGGGATCCCACACCTTTCATCAGCGTGAAGCAGGCCTTGTGGCGTTACTTCTCAGATCCAGGGGAACCCTTCCGGTTCCGGCTCAATCCCAAAGGCACGCCGTTCCAAAAAAGCGTCTGGGATCGCCTCAGAAGAATTCCATCAGGCGGCAAGTTTGCTTATTCGGATGTCGCAGTAGCTCTCCGCAAAGCGACGGCAGTGCGAGCCGTCGGCTCAGCCATCGGACGCAATCCCATCTCCATCATCATCCCCTGCCACCGTGTGTTGGGAGCGAATGGAGATTTGACTGGATATGCCGGAGGAGTGGACCGGAAGGACTGGCTGTTGCGTCACGAATCCCAACTACCCGCTTGCAGTGCGGATGCCACCGACCGCTTCTTCAGTCGTTAGGCTCCGCGAAGGAACAGCTTGAGCAAAGCCTTGGTGGGGTCTGACGCGGCCCCTTAGAGGAACGAGCAGATGTACTCGCAGATCCCCGAACTGACCTCGATGTCAAAACCCGAGTTGCCGGGGACATCAAAAAACTCCCCCTGCTTGTAGGAAGCCTTTAAGTCCTGGCCTTTCAATTTCACACTGCACTGGCCGGCAACGATCTCCATCCGCTCTGGCTTGCCGGTACCAAAGTAATAAGCGCCAGGGTAGATCAAACCCAGGGTCTTCTTGGAACCGTCGGGAAACATGAGAGTGTGGCTGACCACTTTCCCATCGAAATACACGTTGGCCTTGGTGACTGCAGTCACCCCGGAAAACTCAGATGCGATTGAAGACATGACTGAACCTAGACGTTTCTTTTCGCCCCCGGCAAGCTTTAGGAATCGCCGGGTGAAACCCGGACCCATCTCACCTTTTTCGATTCGCGCCGCCTGCCCTCGTAATTGAAATAGGCAAGCCGAGGTTACCCCGCAGAGATGGGATGAGCGCAGAGAAGAATTCTGATTCTGATTCAAACTTCCTCTGCGTATTTCTCGCCTCTGCAGTGTAGGCTGCCTCACGTCGTTCGGCGTTCAGAGCCAAGGCGGGCATAGCCCGAGCACCGTTGCTAAAGGGATGAACAACAAACCTGGGCACAGGCTTGTCGATGATCGCTTCGAAGTCGGACACGCCGCTCGTTGTCCACCCTTCAGGGTGTCCCTTCCAGCGCGTTCCTGAGCAAGCGCCAGGCAGATCAGCGGGATCCACTTCAGTTCGGAAAAGCGGCCGGGATGCGAAAGAAGTGGACCCGTGAACCGCCGCCCGGGTCGGTGGTGGAACCACTCTGCTCGGTGAACGAGCCGATGATCCAACCATCGTCGGTGACGTCTCGGCAGCCTCCGATGGAGTAGGGATTGGTGACGGAAGCACTGACGGCGTGATCATGCCAGGTGCGTCCGTGGTCGCGGCTGGCAAGGCAGACGAGGCGGCTGGCGTGAGCATCCCGTCCTACGCAGTAAACCACGCCGGGCGCGCCACGGCTCGGCGCAGCGAAGAAGCCGTCGAGACCCCGCAATGAAAGTTGCGCCCCCTTGAACTCGGGCTGGATGTCGAGTTCGCGCCGGGCTGTCGTGAGGTCATAGCGCACATAGTGTTGGCGCGGCGGATTGGTTTGAGCCAGGTACAGAAAGTGGGCCTTGCCGTCGCGGATGAGGAAACTCGACAGCCATGTATGGACGGAGAACTCGTCGTCGAGAGTGATGCGGTCGGTTGGGCCGCCCTCGTCAGCAATCGCCGGCGTCTGGACGCTCTGTCCGGACATCGTCCGCCAGTGTCGCCCGCCATCAGCGGATTGCAGGTAATGGATGTCCCAGTAGAGGTAAACTCCGTGCTTTTGGGACGTCCAGGCGGCGTGGAGGACGTGGTTGGCGTCGAGGTGGAGCAGGGGGTATTGGAGAATCGCGCTGGTGCCCGCCTTGAGCAAGTTGGTGGAGTACCGCACTTGGCCATCGAGATCAACGAGGTGGAACGAGTTGTTGTGCGCGAAATAGCAGAGTTGCTGACGTGAACGGTCGAACACCATGGCGTATTTGCCGGCCGCGCCATGAGGGATGCGTGTGATGCGAGGACTGCGATAGTCGTTCGTCGAGGCAAACCGGTAAAGGTAGGCGTGGCCGTCCATGAAATCGGGCCGGACGACATACAGGTTGTCGGCGTCGTCACTTTCGATCACAGGTGGGTTCGTTGCGTCGGTGGATTCGTGGATCGTTTTGAACGAGCGACCTCCATTCGTGCTCCAGGAAAGGCGCCATTGTTGGGCCGTGTAGGCTTCGTTGCGGGTTCGCAGGTGTGTCATGAACAAACCGCGCCGATTGGCGATCACCTTTTGGTTGTGGCTCTGGAAGGTGGCGTAGCCGGTGGCGGCGGGATCAACCACGGTCAGTTCGATCCGGGCCGGGACGCTCGCTTCGGGTCCGGCCGCCGACGCGGAGAGCAATCCGCACACAAAGAGAAAGCACGTCCACTGGGGCCAGTTGATCATATGTTCAAACCAAAGGGTCGGGAGCGACACGCCGCGCATTGGTATGCATTCAACGGGCACGAGGAAGAGTCGTCAATCCCTGGTAGGCCGTCGAATCTCGAGCAAGGCGCATCACACATTGTTCCACTGACGGGCGACCGCTTCACTTCCCCTCCCCCTCGTCATCGTCATCGGCCATTCGTCATCG
>VHDG01000339.1 GCA_016871475.1 Verrucomicrobiota bacterium | reverse complement strand
GCAGCCACACCGGTCGGACTCCTGGAGATCCGCCATTCGCTGGGAGTCATCCCAACATCCACCGGGCCCGCCTGGCATCAGCCCAACGTCTGGTTGCTCCAGGGGATCCCTTTCCTCCTGTGGGCCTGGCTCCGGTGGATTCGCCTCCGGGCAGAGTTCTTCGAGAAGAACCCCCGAGTCCGGCGTCAGAAGGAAACTGCGACATTGGTGGCTCAGTGCATGAGCCGGCTTCCCGAGCTTGCAAAGTCCAACAACGGAGCGGAGTTCTTCCAGACGCTCACCAAAGCACTGCGAGCTCAGATAGGCGAACGGCTCGACATGCCTGACAGCGGCATAACGGAGGACATCATCCACACCAAACTCCGGCCGGCTGGACTGCCCCAGGCGGACATCACCACGCTCGGGGAGCTTTTCGATCAGGCCAATCAATTCTCGTTCGCCTCCCAACTTCCATCCGGGGGCCTCACACCCCTGGTCAGCAAGGTTCAGTCGGTCATCGAAGCCCTCCAGAAACTCCCACCACCAAAATGAGCGACCCACAATCCTGGGGTTTCCTTCGACGTTTTCTGGTTGGAAAGCATCCCGGAAGAACGCTGATGCGGATCGTGGTTTTGATCATCGCTGTGGTGGCGTTTTACAAATGGGTGGCCTTTCCCGTCAGAGCTTCCGGGGATAGCATGATTCCCACGATCCAGGATCGCCAGGTGGTGCTGGCGTGGCGGATGAACAGATTCTCCCCTGCGCTCAAACGGGGAGACCTCGTGGTCATCAACTACGCAGGCGAACGCCAGCTGCTCCTCAAGCGAATTCTCGGACTCCCCGGCGAACGCTTCGCCATGCGAAATGGGGCCATCTTCATCAATGGGGAAATCATCCCGGAACCCTACGTCCAGTTCCAGGCGGGTGATTGGAACAGGGCGGAGATCCTCCTGGAGGCTGATGAGTATTTCTTTTGCGGAGACAATCGATCGATGGGGCTGGCCAACCACTATGCCACCACGGTCAAACGAGATCGGATTATGGGAAAGGTGAAGCGATGAAACGTCCAGTTCTGGCCCTGCTTGTTCTGGCTCTGACCGTTGGAGGCTATTTCCTGACACGCGACGACGATGCCGCCATCCTGACCCGACAGCTGCGAAGAATAGAGACGATGGGAAGCCATCAGAGCGGCGAGGGTCAGATCCCGCGTCAGGCGAGAGCGGCCAACCTGCGGGAACTTTTCACGCCTGACACTTCGCTGCTCATCCGTATTCCGGACCACGGTGAGCGCAAGCTCTCAAATCGTGAGGAGCTCATGGATGTCGTTCGCCAGGTGAAGGCAGGTGTGGACGCGATGCGATTGGAGTTTCTGGACCCGAAGGTGACTGTATTCGCAGACCGCAGGGTGGCGGAGGCGAGGACGACCCTGCGAGCCACGATCGGGGAGAACGCCAACTCGCAGCAGCTCTTCGTCGAGCTGAAGGTGCAATGGCGCCGGGAAGATGGGAACTGGGCCATCGAAGGGATTGAAACCATCCGCACCGTCGGACGCTAAACTTTTTCCCCATGCCCGCGAGTAACCCTCATCGACACATTTACGTCCATCCCTGCAATGACCTCTGAACGACCCACCGGATTCCTGGATCCCAAGGCTCTCATGGCCATCCGCAACCTTGAGCTCAGGGCGCGGGCGATTGTGCATGGGTTCTGGAGCGGGCTGCATCGCAGCCCCTATCACGGGTTCAGCGTGGAGTTTACCGAGTACCGCCAGTACACCCCGGGCGATGATCCACGCTTCCTGGATTGGAAGCTCTTCGCCCGGAGCGACCGCCACTACATCAAGAAGTTCGAGGACGAGACCAACCTCCGCTGCCATCTGGTGGTGGATCAGAGCAAATCGATGCAGTTCGCGGATACAGGGTACTCAAAGTGTGACTATGCCTGCACGCTGGCTGCCTCACTGGCGTGGTTCCTTCACCAGCAGGGAGATGCTGCAGGCCTCATGACATTCGATGCTGAGATCCGCGACTATCTCCCTCCGAAGGCACGCCGGACCCATCTCCGTCAACTGATGCTGGCGTTGGAGCGACCTCCGGCAGGGACGGCTACCGACATGCAAGCTCCGCTCAAACGCATAGCGGAGCTCGCTCGGCGACGCGGACTCATTCTGTTCATAACTGATCTTCTTGCCTCCCCTGAAAACCTGGACCGTAACCTCGGCATGCTCTCGGCTGGGGGGCACGAGGTGATGGTGTTCCAGGTGCTGGACCCTGCGGAGACGGGATTCACCTTCAAGGATGCGAGCCTGTTTCAGGATCTGGAGAACGACCAGGAGATCTACATCGATCCGGAAGTCGCCCGCGAATCCTATCTCGCGCGTTTCAACCAGCACTGCTCGGATGTGCGCTCCATCTGTGAGCGTCATGGCATTCAGTTCATTCCCATGACAACGGACCGCCCGTTGGAGCTCGCGCTTTTCGACTTCTTGAGATCACGAATGCAACGCACCAAGACCGTTCAAAGAAGGGTCCTTCGTTGAAACTCCCCTCCACAGCCACACACTTCCCAAATGCCTAAGGTCCTCTTCGTTCACGCACACCAAGACGACTATGAATTCACAGCGGGCGGGTCGTTTGAGATCTGGCGCGGCCAACTGGGAAAGGAATTCCATGCGCGGGTGCTGATTTGCACCGATGGCTCCGCGGGCCATCACTCACGCACACGCAAGGAGCTCATCCAAATCCGCGCCGCCGAGCAGGCTGCATCGGCTCAACTGGGCGGCTACGACTACCAGCAACTCCGGCTGCCCGACGGGTCACTGCCACGCGAAGCCTGTTTGCAGGTGACGATTCCGCTGCTGGCGGCCCTATGGAAAGCAATACGGGACTTTGAACCGGATTACCTGTTCTGTCCGCCCTGGGTCTCTGATCCCCTCGCAGGCATCCACAACGATCATCAAACAATCGCAGATGCCGTACGACGCGTCGCGTACATGATCAATGTACCTCACGCATTCATCGCAGAGTATCCCGCCGACGAAACCCGCTCGGAGCTCCGAAAGACCCCGGTGATCCTGCACGTGTATGATGGGTATCAATTCGGTGCGAACAGCTTCGATCTGGCTACTGACGCTGAAGCAGCCTTCGATCTAAACCGGCACATGACCTGGTGCCATCAGAGCCAGATCTGTGAATGGCTACCATGGGTGGGCCGACATCGGATGAACGTACCGGCCAACCTCGAGGAATGGACGACGATCCTGCGGAAGCGGTACCAGCGAAGGAATCGCGAGCTGGGCATTGACGCTCCAGGCCTGATCGAGACGTTTACGGTCACTGCGTGGGGCGAGATCCCAACCGTAGAGCAGCTCCGCCGCGACCTCCCCGGCTGGCATCAAAAGTATTCCCGATGGGAAGCCCTGGAACATCGCCTTGCGCTTTATCGAGGGGAAGCTTGAGGGGGGTTCTTGGTTCTTGGTTCTTGGTTCGTTGTTTGTGGTTTGTGGTTCCTTGTTCCTTGTTATTGGTTCTTGCGTCTCGCCAGCCTCTCGACCCTGAAAAGCCGGAAGTCTGTCAAACGTCCCTGAACTCGAGTTACCAACTGCACGGAGGAATCCTTTACATCGAGGACCCATCGCCGATTACGATTACGATTACGATCACGAGGGGAAAGACGGGGAACAGAGAACAGGGGAGGAACCACGAACCAAGAACCAAGAACCCGCCTCTCCCTCGAATCACCAGCTGGGCGACGGAATGTTCGGCATCCAGGACGATTGGCCGATTACGATTACGATTACGAGGGGCGGTCGAACCGGGACAACGTGAGGTGCGCCCGTTTGTTCCTCGCCAGCTACCGGGATTCTTCACGAGCAACGAAGACCGCGGCTGTCATGTCACCGACCACATTCACAACTGTCCGACACATGTCGAGAATCCGATCCACTCCCAGCACGATCGCGATGAGCGCCGGGTTGATGCCGATGCTGGAAATGACCACCACGACAAAGGGTATCGAGGCGGAAGGCAGGCCAGCGGTACCCACGCTGCCGAGTATCGCCATCCCCGCCACGCTGAGCTGCTGGCTTAACGACAGATCCAGGCCTGCCAGCTGGGCGAGAAAGAGCACCGTCACCCCCTCATACAGCGCTGTGCCGTTCTGATTGGCCGTCGCACCCACCGTCAGCACGAAGCTGTTGATCTCCTTCGGCACGCCGAGCTGTTCCTCCGATACCCGCAACGTCGTGGGCAGCGTCGCCACGGAGGATGAAGTGGAGAAAGCGGTGATGATGACCGAACGGACGCGTCGAAAGAAATCGACGGGATCACGGCGCGCGAGAAACCGGAGGGCGAGCGAATAAACGCCGAACATGTGCAATGCCAAACCCACGAGAACGACGAAGACGTACCAGAACAACGCTTGAAGAAGGTCGAGCCCGAACCGCGCCAGATTGTTGAACACGAGGCAGGCCACGGCATACGGAGCCAGTCGCATGATCCAGTCAATAACGCGTGCGCAAACACTCGCAAGGCCTTCCAGGGCCGCCAGGAAAGGCCCGGCTTTCCCTCCTGGAATCGCAGCCGCCGCTGCTCCCAGGATGAGCGCGAAAAACATCAGATGCAGCAGGTTGACGGAGTCCGTGGCCACGGCGGAGATGGGATTCGCCGGAACGAGGGTTTTGATGAGCTGCAGGAGAGGGGCATCGTCAGACTTGGATTGCTGTGCCACGGAAATCCGCTGGGAGGCATCTTTTCCGTATCGCTCCTGCAACGCCTGCGAGGTCTCAGCCGGGATTCTTTTTCCGGGCTGAACAATGTTCACGAGACCGATCCCGATGCCCACTGAGATGAGAGAGATTCCCAGGCAATAGGTGAACGACTTGATCCCGACGCGTCCCAATCTTCGGAAATCCCCGATGCCAGCGACTCCACAAACGAGGGACGAGAAGACGAGCGGAACCACGACCATGAGCAACAGCCTGAGAAAAAGCTGCCCGGCAGGCTCCGTGAGGTTCGCCATGGTCCATTGAAGCCCCCCGTGGTCCCCTCCCAGGAATTGATTCGCTGAAATCCCGAGAATCGCACCCAGCACCAACCCGGCCAGGATCCGGGTGTGGAGCGGCCAACGTGAAACCTGGGTCTGGGGGGAGTGATCAGTCATGGGAGAGCAGCCTATCGGGCGCGACAATCACGG
>VHDG01000338.1 GCA_016871475.1 Verrucomicrobiota bacterium | reverse complement strand
CACTCCCGAATCCGAGCAAGCGGTCGCGACGCAGCGAGTCGGGGAATGGAACAGGACTGGTGAGTTGGTACATGAGCGACTGATGCGCTTCAGGCCGCAAGTGACCAAACCGGGAGCGTCAAACCGGGAAGTCGCGAGCCGCGAGTCATTCCTTGCTCGGCCCTTAATTGCGTCCACAAATTGTTTGAGGCTGGCGCCGATGGGGACGGTGATGGAATGTAGCGCCTCAAACGATGACCCATAACATTTTGGTAACCGGGGTGGGTGGACGGTCGGTGGGCGCTGGAATCTTGCATTCCCTCCATCGCTCAAGCTCCGTCAAGGAACGTTGCTGGAATGTCGTTGCCGCAGACGCGGATCCCTTTAGCTGGGGCCTCTATGTGGTGCCACGCCGCACACTCCTCCCGCCGGCAGTCGCGCCAAACTACATTGAAGAGGTAAGAAAGGCCGTTCGTCGCTTCGACATTCACGCCATCATCCCGGGCACTGAGATAGAAACCCAGGTGTTGGCGGGACAATCCGCCGCCTTGGGTGTGCCGGTGATCACAAACAGCCCCGGGCTGATCCCCCTGATGATGGACAAGCGACTGGCGGAGGTGCGGCTCCGCGATTTAGGGGTTCCCTCCGTGCCGAGCTACGCCCCGCATCAGGCTGCTGAGGCGGTACGCGAGCATGGATTCCCGCTCGTCGCGAAACCCGCGGTCGGGAGTGGAGGATCGCGCGGGCTCGCCCTGATCATGGACCAGGTCGAGCTCGACGCCCACCTCGAGAGAAGCGCCGGAGCGGAGTCGATGATAATCCAGCCCTACTTGGGTACACCCGAGGAGGAGTACACAGTGGGGGTCCTGCACCTCGCTGATGGGACGCGGGTGGATAGCATTGTCATGCGTAGAAAGCTGGTGGGGCTTAGTCTGCTGCAACAGCGTCGCCTTGGGGAGGCTTCCGCGGCCATTTCCACGGGCTATTCTCAGGGATTCTTCGTAGAAGACCCCCAGATCCGCGCATTTTGCGAGGACCTCGCAGACCGGCTTGGGAGCCGAGGCCCGCTGAACTTGCAGCTGCGGCGTCATGCCGGAAGGCTTTATGTGTTTGAGATCCATCCCAGATTTTCCGGCACCACACCGATGCGGGCGGATGTGGGCTTCAATGAACCCGACATACTTCTACGACATGCTCTGTTTGGAGAATCCTTCGGACCTTTGGGGTATCGTACTGGAGTAGCGGTCATACGGGCTTTTGAGCACACAGTGGTTGACCTTAGTGAATTAAGCCAGCCGGGTTGACCGATTCCCTTTTGATGTCGCCTCCCGGGTCCTTTCCCCTCAGGGTGTTCGTTAAAGACGCGTCATGAAGCTGAGTCTGTTGATTCCTGTTCTAAATGAGCAGGAAAACATTGAAATGCTCCTGCAGGCGGTGGATACCGCCTTCCGGGGACTGCCCGATACCGAGCTTGAGCTTGTGTTCATAGATGACGGCTCGAAAGACGGCACCTTCCGAGTCCTCGGGGAGTTGAGTCGGAGGGACTCCCGTGTGCACGCGGTGCGTCTGTCCCGAAACTTTGGAAGTCATGCGGCCCTGCAGGCGGGGTTTCAGTATTGCACCGGGGATGCGGCTGCGTACCTGGCGGCAGATCTCCAGGATCCGCCGGCTGTGCTGTGCGAGATGCTGGACCGCTGGAGGGCAGGCTATCCCATCGTGTGGGCACAGCGCGATCAGCGTGACGAAGCACTTTCCTCAAGGGTTTTTGCCAGGGTTTACTACGAAATCATGCGGCGTTTCGCGCTTCCGGAAATGCCGCCCGCCGGTTTGGACATCTGCATGATCGATCGCCGGGTCATCAATGCGATTGTGGAAATGCGCGAGAAAAACACGGCACTGTTCGGCCTGATTCTCTGGTCGGGATTCCCTCAGTCATTTGTAGGATATACGCGGCAGTCGCGGAGACGTGGGAAGTCGCGCTGGACGTTCGCAAAGAAATTGAAACTCGTTGTGGACAGCCTCGTGGCCTTCTCCTTCGCTCCAATCCGCCTGGTGACATATCTGGGAATCTTCTTTTCGATGGCAGGCTTCGCTTACGGAGTATTCACAGTCGTCAACGCCCTGATGGGACGAACCGGCGTTCAAGGTTGGGCCTCGCTGGTGACCCTTATCGTGGGAATGTCCGGGATTCAGCTTCTGATGCTGGGGGTGGTGGCGGAGTATCTTTGGCGTACCTTCGATGAATCGCGCGGCCGTCCTACATTCATCGTTCGGGAGACTATTGGATTTGAAGTGAGTCCGACCCCGCCCAGGCAATCCATCCAACGCCGGGAGATCCAGGAAGCGCCGGAGTGATGATGAGCAGTGGCAAAATTCTCATCACAGGAGCTGGCGGCATGCTGGGGAGCATGGTGGCGCAGGATCTTATAGCGCAGGGTCTTTCAGTGATCACCACGGGCCGCAATCCGCCCGATCGCCCTCTTTCCGTGCAGCAAGTCTGCGGTGACCTTAGAGACGCAGGCTTTGTCCACCAGCTGGTGTCCGCATCCAAAGTCAGTGCGATCCTTCACCTGGCTGCAGTGATTCCAGGACGCCAATCCGGGGATCACGACTTCACAGGGAACGTGGGGATGACCCGCAACCTTCTGAGCGCGGCCCGCGCGGCGAGCGTGATGCGGTTCGTGCTTGCCTCTTCAGTGGCGGTATACGGAACGGCAGGTGGACCCTTTAACGAGCACCAGGAACTTGGCGGAGCGGGACCATATCCGGAATCGAAGATCGCAGAGGAACGGCTCCTGGAGGAGGCGGTGAAGGAGGGATGGCTGTCGGGCTGCGCTCTGCGCGTGGCGGCTCCATACGGGGGGCGTCCTTCGGTGATGACCGTGATAAACAAGTTTCTGACGCAGGCGGCATCAGGACAGCACATCACTGTGTTTGGTGGAGGAACCCGGGAGCAGCACTTCGTTCACGTGTCCGACGTCGCCCGGGCTTTTTATCTCGCCCTGAACTCAGAGGTCTGTGGCGCCTTTAACCTCTCAGGCCCGGCGCCTGTGTCGATGCTGAGTTTGGCGCAGCTCTGCGTCAGCGCGTTGGGCACGGGGTCTGAGATCCAAATGACGGGAACCGATCCGCAGGAGTCCTTTCGCGGTTGTTATCCTTGGGCACTGGCCCATGAGCGGTTCGGCTACACCCCGGCAACTGATCTGGCGGAGGGCCTGGTGCGCACGGCCGCCATCATGGGACTGCGATGAACTGCGCGATCCTCTCCGACATTCACGGAAATCTGGCCGCGCTCCAGGCAGTGCTGGCACAGGTGCCCGACAGTCACCAGATCTTCTGTTGCGGGGATCTTGTCGGCTACTATCCTGATGCGAACGAGGTATGCGCCATGTGTCGGGACCGCGGTGTGCGTGCGGTGCGTGGCAATCATGAGGCCATGATGCTGGGTATCCTGGACTGTCCGCCTGAACTCGAGGTCCATTACAGGCTCCAGGAAACGCTTCGCAGTCTCACCCAGGAGAACCTCGCCTGGATCCGCTCCCTTCCCCCCGAGCTCACACTGAAGTCTGCCGGATCCGTGCTGCGTATCCGCCATGCGAGTCCATGGGATGAAGTCACATACCTCTACCCCGACTCTCCAAGACTGGAGGAAGTTCTTCTGGAAGTTGGTGAGACTCTGTGTGTGGGCCACACCCATCACCCCTTCATCCGCAAGGCAGGCGATGGGTGGCTGGTCAACGCAGGCTCGGTAGGGCAACCCCGTGACTATGATCCACGTGCCTGCCTGGTCTTGGGGGAGCTGCCTGCTTGTTCTTGGGGCATCCTCCGTGTGCCCTACGACTCAGAACCTCTTCAGAGGAGACTCATGGATGCAGGATATCCTATGAAGTCGGTTGACCTGCTTCGTCGAACCCGGCCTGTGTTGAACTAAAGGCCGGGAAGATGGCCGCTTTTGACTTTCGCATCGTCTCCCATCCATGTATCCATCCGCGGATGACGTCCCTCTGGCGCTTGGAACGGCTTCCGTTCGTATACGGACACTTGCCTACCCCCTCGAATGGAGGGGGCTTGCCGGATTCCTTTCCCTTCGAACTCGGGCTGGACGAGAGAGCAGGACGAGTGTGTCAGATCCCGACTGACGGGCTGCAGGCAATACTTGGCCGCGCCTATGCGGCAGGCTCGCAAATCAGCGGGCAGATGGATGGCACGGGCATTGGGCGGCAATATGCCGACGACCTGCTTGGAGAACTGCTCGCGAGTCTCGGGGGAGGCCCTTTGAACGGCCTCCGGATTCTGGAGATCGGATGCGGCACGGGATATCTGCTCTCGCGCTTAAGGGACCACGGAGCCACGGTTCTCGGAATCGAGCCGGGGACTCACTGTTCCCTGACCGGACAGCCGTTTCCGGTGGAGATCATCCGCGGTTTTTTCCCAAATCCTGCACTCAAGGGGCCCTTCGACCTCATTCTCACCAGCATGGTGCTCGAGCACATGGAGGATCCTGTCGGCTTTCTGGGCTCCATGCGTTCGTTCCTGGCACCCGGAGGAAGAGTGTGGACCACTGTGCCCAACGCGGAGGCTTTCATTGATCAGGGCGACATCTCGATGTTGTTCCACGAGCACTTCAGTTATTTCACCGCGGGATCTCTTCACAACACGCTGGTCCAGGCAGGACTCGGCGACGTTGTGGTCACCAGGTCGAAGTTGACCCAGGTTCTGCACTCGGTTGCCTGTTCCCGAAGTACCGGCGGGGCTTTGCTTGATGTAGAAGATGGGCGCGCGGCCGCACGACGCTATCGTCAGCAGGCCGAGCAAATGATCGCCTCCCTTCGCGCCTTCCTGATTGAACGTGCAAGGATCGGAACCGGGGTGGGAATCTACGTGCCCGGCCGATTTGTGAACCTCACCTCCTGCCTTGAGGTGGACTATGCAGCGCTTCGTTTCTTCGATGACAATCCTGCGCTCCACGGCACGTATTTTCCGGGGATTCCCATCAGGGTAGAGAATTTTCAGGAACTCCAGCAACGACCACCGGGGAGCGTGTTGATCATGTCTCTGTCGTTCGGTGGCAGGATTCGGGACAAGGTGAGAGCGTCTTTGGGGCAGCAGGTGGAAATAACCACGCTGGGGGAGTTGAGCGGATCCCTTGCCGGCCGCGCTGGACTCGATGTCCCGGGAACACGCACGATGGGCGCAGCCCCCTGA
>VHDG01000337.1 GCA_016871475.1 Verrucomicrobiota bacterium | reverse complement strand
GCGATGACACCCATTCCCAGCTTGCTGGTCACACCCTTGCCGTCACCCACTGCCCCGTGGCAAGGAAGGCAATAGATGTCATAACGATCCCGTCCCCTGGCCATCAGTTGAGCGGTGACGGGCACCGGAATGGTGTCCACAAAATTTGTGGTACCCGGGAGCCGTCCCGTGTTGACGGGGAGGTCCTGAAAATTCGAATCGCGAGCGATTGTCCCTGAAGGCGGCAACTGGGAACTACGGCCGTCCTTGAAGAAGGCATTCTCAGCCTGAGGCCGAAGCTTGGGTTGACGATCCATGTCAGGGATCAGCTCGATGGGAGGCCGGCGGGTCTTGTCGCCCTGGCGACCCGCGATGCCGACCACCACGAGTGTGCAAACAATGAAAGCGAGGATGATGTAGCGCATTTAGTCCCTCACTTCCTCAATGTTTTTGCTGCCCGTGGATTCCAGTAGTTTGCGCGTGTCCGCGTCGGAGAACTTGGGATCCGCTGTTTCGACATAAAGGAAAAACCCATCCTGCGTTGCCTTGGCGAATCGCTTCACCTTGAACAGGGGGTTGTAGAGGCGTGGGAGCCGGTTGAGGATGAACATGCCAAACAACGAACCGAATGCCCCGAGCAGAATCGTGCATTCGTACGCGACCGGGAATGAGAAGATCGGGCTGAAGAGCGGCTTACCACCAACCGGGATGGCGTAATCATGCGCGTTCATCCACCAAATCATGATCATCCCACTGGTGTAACCCGTCAGGCCGCCGCAGAACGTGAACCAGCCAACCTTCGAGTTTCCCAAACCCATCGCATCATCCATTCCGTGGATGGGGAAGGGTGAATAAACATCCCACCGACGATACCCGCCATCGCGGAACTTTTCGGCAGCGTGCATCAAGTCCGCAGGGTTCGCGTACTCAGCGAGCAGCCCCGTCTTGACCGTGTAATCTGGATTGGAATCAGCCATGGATGCTTCTCAGTTTAATGATGGCCCTTCGCCCCACCCATCGGGTGGTGGGGATCCGCCTGCGGTGTCACCCCTTTAACTTCGGAGATGGCGATGACCGGCAGGAAACGCATGAACAACAGGAACAGCGCCATGAACATCCCGAACGAGCCAATGAAGGTCCAGATGTCCACCCAGGTGGGGCTGAAATAAGCCCAGCTGGAAGGCAGATAGTCCCGATGCAGCGAGGTCACGATGATGACGAACCGTTCAAACCACATTCCGATGTTCACGAAGATCGAGACAACGAACACGAACCAGATCTTCGTCCGGCACCACTTGAACCAGAACAGCTGCGGCGAAATGACGTTGCAGGTGATCATGCTCCAGTAAGCCCACCAGTAGGGAGCCGGCTTGACGTCGAACAACGGTGCGAGAATGAAGGGATCGGCCGCGCGATTGTTGATGAACACGAATTTCTCGTAGGGGTTGCCGCTGTACCAAGCGATGAAGAACTCCATGCCGTACGCGTAGCCCACGATCGAGCCTGTCGCCAGGATCACTTTGCACATCAGCTCCACGTGGCGGACGGTGATGACTTCCTCGAGCTTGCAAACAGACCTGAGGGGCAGGAGCAGGGTCAGCACCATGCCGAAACCTGAGAACACGGCGCCCGCCACGAAATAAGGCGGGAAGATCGTGGTGTGCCAGCCGGGGACCTGCGAGACCGCGAAGTCGAATGACACGATGGAGTGCACGGACAACACCAGCGGAGTCGAGAGGCCGGCGAGCAGAAGGTAAGCCTTCTCATAGTTTCTCCAGTGCCGGTTCGATCCACACCAGCCCATCGCGAACAAGCCATAGAAGAACTTCTTGATCCGGGTCGTGGCGCGGTCGCGCATCGTGCCGAGATCCGGGATCAGCCCCATGTACCAGAACAGCAGGGACACGGTGAAGTAGGTCGACACCGCAAACACGTCCCACAGCAAGGGCGAACGAAACTGCGGCCAGATGGAATTTGCGTTGGGCAAGGGCAGCAGCCACCAGCCGAGCCAGATACGTCCGATGTGAATCAGCGGATAAATACCGGCGCACATCACGGCGAAGATCGTCATGGCCTCGGCTGCGCGGTTGACCGAAGTCCGCCACTTTTGCCGGAGCAGGAACAGAATCGCTGAGATGAGCGTACCCGCGTGACCGATACCGATCCAAAACACGAAGTTGGTGATATCCCACGCCCATGCCACGGGGATTTGGAGCCCCCACACACCTGCCCCCGTGACCATCAAATAGAAGATCAGGGAGAACATGACCGCAGCGAGCGTGGCGCTGGGAATAAACAACGCCCACCACCACTTCGGGGTCTTGGTCTCGGCAATCCCCGCGATGATGTCGGTCACGTAGCCCAGACCGCGCTGGTTCAACACCAATGGCTCGCGATCGAGTTCTTTGGGAGGTCTTGGAATCGGTACCGATGGAGCTGAATGGCCCATGTCAGTGCGCTCCTTTCTTTCCAGCATTGTCTGAACCATGGCTGGCCCCATGGCCTCCACCGGCGTGCGACGCCTCGAAGGGGTTTGCGTGTGAAGCATCCATATACTCCTTCACTGTGAGAGGAATCTTGATGCTCTCGTAGTCCGGCATGGCCGGGTTCGGGTTGCGAATCTTGGCCAGATAAGTTGTGCGCGGACGAGTGTCCAGGAAGCCGAGCACCGAGTAATCACGATCATTCTTCTTCAGCTTCGACACCCGGCTGTTGGGATCCAGAAGGTTGCCGAACACAATCGCCTCGGCAGGGCAGGCTTGCTGGCATGCAGTCTTGAACGCGCCATCCGGAACCTGCACCGCGCCCGAGGCCCGGGCCTTCACCTTCTGCGAGATCTTGGCTTCCTCGATGCGTTGCACGCAGTAGGTGCACTTCTCCATGACGCCTCGCATGCGAACCGACACGTTGGGATTCTTGGAGAGCTTCATCAACTCCCACTCCTGCTCAGGTCGATAGCCCTTCTCAGGACTGCGCAACCAGCGCAACACATCCCACTCGCCCTCGGTCTTGCCGAAGAGAACGGTCTTGTAGAAAGGACCCTTCAGCTGCTCCAGGGGCCGCTTGTTGTAATCAAAAAAGTTAAAGCGACGGACCTTATACGGACAGTTGTTGGAACAATAGCGGGTCCCCACGCAACGGTTGTAAGCCATTACGTTCAGTCCCTCCTCGTCGTGTACCGTTGCATTGACCGGACATACGCTCTCGCATGGAGCCGTCTCGCAGTGCATGCAGAACATCGGCTGCACCACAGCTTGCGGATTCTCCATCAACGCAGCCGCGGATTTCTCCATGGCGCCGCTGTAGTAGCGGTCGATGCGGATCCACTGCATCTCGCGGTTCTTGCTGACCTGCTCCTTGCCAACGATGGGAATGTTGTTCTCGCTCTGACAGGCCACGACGCACGTGCTGCATCCAACGCAGGAGCTGAGATCAATCGACATCCCCCACTGGTGAACGTCGCTCTCCAGCATCGGTCCGTGGGGCTTCTTGCCGCCGTTTTTCTTCACCTTCTCCTGGTAGTCAAGGTAGCCGGTGTTGTAGAGGCGCTTGGCATTGCGCCCGTCACTGCCCTCTTCCTTCGGGATGTGGGCTGTGTGGTGAGGTGAATCCAGGTCGAAATTGAGCGCAAACTTCGGATGCTCCCGATAGCTGGCCAGGTTGGCCTCGCGAACCACAGGCCGCCCTTCCATGGATCCGTGTTCCTGGGTGCGGGAAAGGGGGAACTGGGTACCGAGCTTGGTGATCTTGCCGCCAGGAGCGAAAGCCGCACTCCCTTGACGCAGCGCGTAGGCGTTGAAGCCAACCTTGTTCGAAGGGCCGCTTCCACCCACCCGACCACTCTTCTCGCGTCCATAGCCCAAGGCCACGGCCGCAGTACCATCCGCCAACCCCGGCTGCACAATCACCGGAGCCGCAACCTTCCGAGTTCCGAGAGAGAGCTCGACCAGGTCCTGATCCACCAATGCCAGCGCGTCTGCCGTCTTGCGACTCAGCAGCACCGCGTTGTCCCAGGTCAGCTTGGTGATCGGATCCGGAAGCTCCTGGAGCCAGCCGTTGTTGTTGTATCGACCGTCATCAACGCTCGCATCCCGATGAAATACGACTTCCAAACTCTGGTCGGTGGGAGCCGGAACAGATGCGTGGGCGGACACCACTGTCGCAGCTGAGGCCAGATTCACAGTCGCGTTTACCACGGACGCAGAGCCCGGCAGAAACCCATCATGCAAAAACTGCTTCCACTTCTCGTCATTGCCACTCGCACCCGCGATGCCTCGGAAGGTTTCGCGCACGATGTCATGCGACTTCACCGCCGTCCCTCCCAGCAGACGCGCCAGAAGATCCAGCTCAGTCCACCCCCCGAACAACGGCTCGATGAGAGGTTGAACGGCCACGTAGGTGCCATCGCTCGTGCGGGCGTCACCCCACGACTCCAGATAATGCGCTCCAGGAAGATGCCAATCCGCCTTGGCAGACGTTTCATCCTCGAAGTAACCGAGTCGCACGAGGTTTTTCGCTTTGCGTTGGGTGGTGGCCCAATCGAGATCAGCTGAGGCCGTGTAGGCAGGGTTTCCACCCAGAATCACGAGGGTGTCGACGGACCCAGCGTTGAGGTCCGCAGCCAGGGCTTCGATGTTGGGAGCGCTTTGCGCGGTCGAGGGGCGAAGCGCGACAACAGGGCCGATGCTTCCAAGTGCCTGGTTGAGGGCGAGGGCGATCGCATGAACCGACGCTGGCTGGCGATGGCCCGCGAGGACGACCGCCTTGCCACGGTTTTCAGGCTTGAGCAGGTCGTTCGCACATTCAGTCACCCATGCAGGGTTAACTCCGGCAGGCAAACCAATCTTGGCAAGAGCTTCAACCAACGCTTGGGATGCATTGCCTGCAGCTGACTTGAGGACCTGCGCAGCAATTGCCGCGGCAACGCCGGCTACACCGCTCACAGGAACCCGCAGGCGATGATCAGCACTTGCGCCGGTCAAGGTCATCAACCCCTCCACCGCATAAAGGCGGTTCATGGAGTCTTCCTTCTTCTCAGTGCGACGCCCCTTCGCAAACCCGCCGATCAGCCGATGGCGATCTTCCTCGGATCCGATGAAATCGCAGTCGAGGGAAAGAATGACGCTTGCCTTGTCGAGCTGGTATTGGGGGGCTACGGACTGGCCGACCAACTGGCTCGCGATTGTGGACGCTGCGTCTAGGCTGAGCGG
>VHDG01000336.1 GCA_016871475.1 Verrucomicrobiota bacterium | reverse complement strand
CTGACCCGCCCACGCGAGGGAGAACCAGGCCGCTCAGATCCAATAAACCAGTGCGAAACGGCAGACCTCAGGGGTCGGTTACCCGGACGGACATCCGGTAGTGTCGCACCTTGTTGGTAGCGCCCAGATCGAGAACCACGAAGGGCAAGGATTGAGGAGGCACGACCATGACAGTAGGGAGAACAAGGTTGGTCAACACCGACCAGGGGCCGTTCAGCAAGTCCAGGGTGTACTCGATCGTATTGGTCGCAACATTGGTGGATGCGCCGTCGTAGTAGGTGACCAGCGCCTCTCCGGACAAGCGCGGGACATTAATCTTATTGGCGAAGTTCGTGAGCGTGCACCTCAGCGGCGCCTGGGCAGGAATCCAGATGGGGGTGGGGTCGTCTCTATTGGCAAGGCCATCATTGTCGGAGTCGATGTCAGACAGCCGGGCAAGGGCAAGGTTCACATCCACCGAGTAGTTGATGGCGTTCACCGTGTAAGTGAAGTTCGTGGTGCTATGTGGCCCTGCGTAGGTTGATACCCATCGTAGGCGGTCATCAGAGAGGTGATTGAGATCCCGCTTGGGTGAAATGTTCGAGTTGGCGAAATAGAGCTTGCAACCCTCGTCAACGACGATGGATACCGCAAAGTTGGTCGCGTAGTTCTTCAGTTCAAGGTAGTCCACATAGAGAGCCACGTTGCTGGCTCCTGGCGGCGGGCTGAACCTGAAAAGGGTGTTGCTCGTCCCATCCAGCACCAGTCGCCCGATAGCCAGATTATCCTCGTATCCCAATGGGCTGACACCGTAATCCACGGCACCGATGACGTGAATGACTTCAGATTCGTTTGTGGCAAGTGAATAGATGGTGGTGTAAGGCAGATCGCCCTGCAGCGGAGCTCGGGCGATAACCATTCCATCGGTTGTAAACCAATAGTTCGAGGAGGCAGCACCGGCGTCTGCAACGGAGTTGGTGAAGTCTACGACGAGCGCACCGAGCCCGTTCGTGCTGCCAGCGAGAATAGTGGTGTTGCTGGCATAGAGATTACCCCCAGACAAAAGCACCGACCCAAAGGATTGCAGCACGTTTGTCGCTCCCAGAAGCCGGAGGTTTTCTCCCCGAAGCGCGAGACTACCGTTCGTAGCGTAGATGATATTGCTATTGATGATCAGCCCGCTGTTCAGCTCCAGGGAAGCGGCGGAGATCAGCCCAAAATTGACGAGATTGGACAACGGTGAAGAACCGTCCGATCCCAGAGCGAGATCTCTTTGTGAGGATAAAACGCCGTAATTGGTGAAGTTCTGGAGATTTACCAGATTTGAGCCACCGAGGTTATAGGCGGTTCCGTTCAGCAGATCGCCTGTGGCTGTGATGGTAAGATTGGTTGCATCCAGGAGAAGCTCGCGGCCCACACGAAGCCGATCCGCAATGACAACATGATTTCCATGCAGCTTGAGATCCTGAAGGGAGACGAGTTGCGTAATCGACAGGGAATAATCCACAAACAAGACGTGCAGCTTATAGAAATTCGTCAGCGAAGCGTTCGTAATGGCGTTCTCCCATATCGTCGAGTAAGTGGCCACCTCACCCAGGAGACGATTTGCGGAGGAGGGTATAAGGTTGCTGATCGTGAGCAGATCCTGCTTGGATCTGACGTCATAACTGATGAGTGGCGCGCTGACCAGCGGAAGGGAAGTCCCTTGTAGATCGTTCGCCCGAATGACAAGCCCCGATTCTGCTCGGATACGGACGTTGTCCAGATTGAGGCGATCTGCATGGATCTCAATGCGGCCGGCAAAATTCGTAATGTCGTTGATGGGCAAACCGCTCCAATGCAGGTCACCGGGACGGAAGACGCTGGTGGCAGCCAGCAAGTTCTCCCCAAGAACCAATCTGGCAGAATGTGCTGCGTACCTCCCTGGCACGGCATTGCTTGCAAAGCTCCCGCTTGTCAGCATGGCAGGGTCGTAAGTGGCATTGGTTTCGGATCCAAGGTCGAAAAAGGCATGCCCTGATGGGCTTTTGCCGAGCCACGTCGTGTTTGGACGGCGCGTCGCTGAGGCAGGAAAAGCAGCGCTCGAAAGGTTAGGAAGGAGGAGCAAGTTGGTCGTCTGGAAGGGAAGATAATCTTCGATGAAAACGAAGTTCGTTACGGTCAACTGCGTAATGGGATCAAGATCGGGAAAACCCAGCCTGATCAGCGGAGCGAAGCCTCCACCCGTCCCCACCTCTTGAGCCCCATCATCGAGATTCTGAGTCCAGCGCACCTCGGAGCTAAGTCCGATGTTGGTGCTGTTGACCGGCAGAAAGACAACTGAAATGACGTTGGTGGTGTCGAAAACGTTGGTGAAGACAAAGGCACCGTAATTCGCCGAGTTTCCGTTGGTGAGACCAAAAACAGGCAACGACGTCAAGCGGGAGAATGGGAACCCTCCGGCGGTCCTGGATGAGACGAGGTGAAGAGGGGTTCGGGGTGACGGAAGTGTCAGATTGAGTTGATCCAAGCGGATGGTATTGCTGCCAACAGCCCACCAACTGTCTTTAAACGAACCTTCAGAGAACGCGAAGAGGTTGGGGGGATAGAGGGCAAATCCGATTCCCCCTCCAAAGCTAAACCCACCACCACCGGTCCCATATTGTGGGCCAGAATAAAGGCCTGAACGGCTCACATTGACGTTGTTCCCTTCGATGAGCAGAGCGCCTTGGGATCCTACTCCAAGACCCAAACCTGAGTTGAGGATGTTGGAAGATGAAATGATGAGGTTAATGGGGGCAGAAACAAGGCCACGGTTGACCCAATTCGCCATCATGCCTCGCCCGGTCGCGTAAGAGTGGTCAAACCAAAAGCCAGGATCGGCACTCATCCGACCCGAAGCGGTATTTGTAAAATTCAGGGTGTTGAAAGTCTCAAACAGGAAAGGCTCACCAAAGCCAAACTGGCTCAGGATGGTAAAAGTGCTGCGATTCTCAAATGAGACAGCGTCAATTTGCGGAGGCTCCTGCGCGTAAGTCACCGGTGATCGGTTAATGTAGTGAGGGCTCACCGCAGCGCTTGCGGTAAGGCCGAGCGCCAACAATCCATGCAATAAGAGACTTGGAGCAGCTTTCATCAGAGAAGGAAAGAGGGTTGTCGGGTTCGGTGGATCAAGGTGTTGTTCCGGCAGTCACCTGCGCACCAGCGTTGGTCGCAAAGGCAAAGCTAATACTACTCTCCCACGGACTAGGCCCACCGCTACCACCGATTCCAGCAACGAGTTGAGAAAGCAGAGCGGGTGTTACACCACCGAATCTCGGGTAAATGACCGGTGCATTGGTTGAACCGTCGAAGGAAGCCCAGGCAATAGGTGTTCCCGCCGCAAGCTCATCGACGAAGCCCGGAGCAAAGTTGTAGTAGGCAGGATAACTTGAGGTCAGGCTGATGTTGATCGAGAATCCGGTGGGAGCCTGAATCACCCCTGGCCCTACGTCCGGGGTGATGGTGATTTGCCCGCCACCAGCTCCTGGGACCGCAACGGTGAATCCCGCGTCATGAGTATTTAAGCCGGTGTTCGATCGCCAATCTGATGCCGGTGTCCGGACAAACTGGGAGGAGGTGCCGCGCACGCCGCCAAGGTCTCGAGCAGTGAACAAGATATCAGGACGTGTGATCCGTCGTGTAACGGACCGTGTCTGAAATGTGCCCTGGGAGATATACTGATCCGTATAGGTGACGTTGAACGGAGTAAAGGCCTGGCCGATGAGAGAGTCATAGGTCACCCGCTGAAACCTCACAGCACCAATCCCCCGCCGGATGGCAGGCAGGACCGCATTGGTGCTGAGAACATTGGTCAGCGCAACTCCGCTGCCACTTCCCCAAGGCCCGCCGGAGCCGGTTGCCCCGGTTGGCAGCACGTCAGTGTTAAGATCCTCGACGGCCATGGCATTCCGATTGTAAATGCGGCGAAGGCCCCCGACATCGTCCCTGGTTAGCCCGATGAAGTAATCTCCCGCTGCGAGGTTCCCATCGGCAGAGCGGGTAAATCCCGTGACTGGATCCTGTACGCTTGAATACGCCGGATCCAACCCAGCAGCTATGGACCCAGCCACTGAGGTGTATCCCCGGGTTCGAAGATCGCTGATCTTAATTTCAGCGGCCAGCGAAGCGCTACCTCCGCCGGTTAATTGTTGGTCAATGACCTCATAGGTGTATAAGGCACCGTTAACGTAGCTGGATGGCCTGATGGTCACAGGGTCGTAATTGAGTTTGACCACGCTGTAGTTTGTGGTGTTAGCCACCACGTCCCTCGCACGCAGGGTCCAAACAAACTGCTCCGGACTTGTTAGCCCCAACTGTTCCAGGAGAGCCCCCAAAATCCGGGACTTCAGATCGAAGAGACCCATGGTTTGAGCGCTGTAGTTGATTTTACGAGTGTTCAGCGGAAACTCACGCAGGTCGGAACTCATCTGATCAGGATCCGGCAGGTCATTGATCACCTTGATCGCAGCATCGACGGCAGCAACTCCTTCTGGACCGAAATACTCTACGAACGATCTGTCAACCGCGTAGTAGATAAGAGGCACGTTCCACCGAAAGGCTTCACTCGGCAATACAGGCCCACCGATCTGGACGTTCCACGTATATCCGAGGTCAGCGGTCATCCACCCCTTGAATGGCCCTAAAAGCGAAAACGCGCTGGCATTCCCCGCGAATAGGACGGTGGTAAGAAGCGCAGCGACCAAATTTCGGATAGTATGCATGCCGGATCTGTTACTTGATCTAGGGTTCATCGGATCCTCCTAACACGATACATGGAGGATTTTTCCTGCTGTTGTAGGACGAGTGAAAGGCGGTGATTCCGAGCGATCAACACATCGCCTGCATTGGTCCACTGAGGTGCTTGTCTAGGATCCCGCACGGAGTTCACTTGAAGCTGGTAAGCAGCCCCAGGGACTGCGTTCCAACTTAGCCGCACGGAGCGACCGAAGGGCTGCACGTCCAGAACGAGCAGGCTTCGATTGTCGCGAGGGTCCGTTCCAGCGATGAACTCGTCTCGATTACGCATGCCATCGCCGTCAGAATCCACCATTGGACTCGGCCACGACTCGCTGTCAGCACCCCAATACCTGGCTTGCCAGTCGTCGGGAATGCCATCCAGATTGTCATCAACCCCCCATGTCTTCGCGAGGGTCTCCGTCGACCAGGGCGAGACGTTCCCACTCGGGAGCACAA
>VHDG01000335.1 GCA_016871475.1 Verrucomicrobiota bacterium | reverse complement strand
ACGAGGTTCTGCGTCACCCGGTCAAAATCAAAGTCCTTCCGCTCCCTCGCCAGCTGGCAATGAAACACCACCTGCAGGAGCAAGTCGCCAAGCTCCTCCATCATCTCCTCTGTGTCATTCCTTTCGATCGCATCCATCAGCTCATACACTTCCTCCACCGCGTGGAAGCGGAGCGTCATGTGATCCTGCTCTCGATCCCAGGGGCAGCCCGTGGGCGACCTGAGACGTGCCATCACTTCAATCAGTCGGGCGATGGGTGTCCTGCGCACCTCTTGCTTCCTTCGCGCTGGCTTCAACCGGCTCATCTCTTCGGCTCCTCTGCGGAAGCCTTGGCCGGCGTCTTCTCTTCAGCGGCAGGACGCCCCTCCTGCTGAAGCTTCCTCAACAGAGCCGTGCGCGTGGAAGTAAACATCGCATTTGTGACGCTGTTCAACGCAGCTTGTGCTTCGGACTTTCTTCCAAGATGAAGGCTGAGTCTGGCCATGTGAATCAGCACTCCCTGGCGCTCGATGTCGTCCCCTGCCAGGCGAAACGCATTCGTCCACGCATTCAATGCATTCTCACTGATTCCGCGTTGCTTGATCATCTCAGGCTCCGTCTTTGCACCCTTGAACCCAGGCAGCCCGTAGTAACTCTGTGCCACGTCAGTGGCCAGGCGGAAGTTGGACGGATCCAGCTCCATGGCCTTGTGATACATCTGCATGGACGCATTCATCACCTCCTGCACCGATTTCCCAAGAAAGTCTGCGCTCTGGACTCGGAAGAGATAAAGGGTGGCGGCCAGATTCTGGTAATAAACCGACTCGTGTGGATTGAGCTCGATGGCTTTGGCGTAATGAGTGAGCGCGTTGGTCAAGGGTCCATTGTGGCCATAATGATTCGCCAGGTTGTTCCAGGCTGCAGGGTCCTTGGGGTCGATTTCCTTGGCCTTCAGCCATTGCTCAAGCCCCGCCCCTTCCTCGGCTATCTCATTGAGGAAACTCCCATAGGCAATCCGGGCGCGAGCGTGCCTCGGATGCTTGGCAATGAAGGCTTCATAGGCCTTTCGCACCGGGGCCGCCAGACCCTCAAGCTGCTCAGCCTGCCCCAATCGCTTGAGCGCAGGCTTGGCGGAATCATCCTGGGCATTCTGCTGAATCACGCTGTCGATGCGCTCCCGGGCCTCATCATCCTGTTCCATCAGGCGCTTGAACTCCGCCTCGACAGGATCGGATTCAACCGCCTGAAGTGCAGCCTTGACCAAAGGGGCACGGGAGTTGATCAGGTTGCTGATCGTCGCCGGGGAGTTGGTGGACAACAGGGCGGTGAGAATGCCAGTGAGCAGGTCGTTCACGACGGGAACCTATTCGCTTTGGTTTCATTCGGGCAAGCGCACAAAGACTGTCGGGATCCCAATGGCCGCCAGCCTCCCGGGATTTGATGTTGAGCCAATCCGGGTTTTGTGATGGAAACGGAGCAGGCAAACCGCGCTGCCAGCGTGATCTCGCCCTTGAGCTCATCATGATCCTGAGTCGAAATCGTCTGCGCACCCTCCGAACCCGTACGATGGGCTTCGTCGCTGCCAGCCTCATGCCTGTTCTTCCCATGTCTCACGCCGGATCCATCCAAAAGCATTCCATCCCTTCCCGTGCACTTGATCGATCGAGGGATGTTCAGGTGGCTTTGCCGGCTTCCTACGACCGGTCGAACTCTCTGCGTTACCCGGTGCTCTACCTGCTTGATGGTCAGAACGTCTTCAGCACCGCAGGGCCGGGAGCCGCTTTCGGATGGGGGGGTTGGGATACCGACCTGACGGCACAGGCTATGGCTCGCGAGGGATTCACAAAAGAAATCATCCTGGTGGCTGTTCACAACTCTCCGGCGCGATATCAGGAGTATAAAGGCCCTTCCACAAACTCCATCAGCTCCGACTCTCCCCACACCCGCTACACACGGTTCATGGTAGAGGAACTCAAGCCATGGGTGGACAGGACGTTCCGCACTCTTCCTTCGCCTTCCGACACCGCCATTCTCGGCTCGTCGATGGGCGGTCTTGCAAGTCTTGCGATCGCATGGAGTCATCCAACCGTATTCGGCGGAGCGGGCTGCCTCTCGGGCGCTTTTCAGGTCGAAGGAACCAATTTCCTTCGCACCACTTTGATGCCTTACGCCGGCGCCCCAAAACCGTTCAGGATCTACATCGACTCGGGAGTCACTGACTTTACCGGAGGGGATGACGGACGTGGGAACACGGAACGGGTGGTTGCTCAACTCAGAAGGATTGGCTGGCGCGACGGAATAAACCTCCGTTACGAAGTCGATGCCACTCCCCGCAGGCCCGATCAGCTTCGCCAGCTAGGCTTGCCGGAACACAAATGGGAGGAAGCCCAAAGAAGCCAGCACAATGAATTCTACTGGCGCATCAGGTTTCGCGATGCACTAAGGTTTCTATTCCCTTCGCAGCCATCCTCGACAGCTGGAGCCCAGGCCGGAGACGCACCGTAGCCACACGATCCCGGGGGGGGCAGGGAATGGAATTCGCAAGTCCGGATTCCAAAAGAGCGACAGACTCCTTTCCTGTGCGAAGCACACCCAGCCCGGATTTCTCGCCACATCAGACGGTGAGCATGGGAAGAGACCGATGTGGGCCTAATCCATGGGCAAAGGGGTGTGAGAAGTCGGGCTAGGGCATGACACGACGCACAGCGCCGATCACCTCGTGGCTCGGAAGCCCTTTGCTAAGGTAACCATCAGCCCCTCGGTTCAAAGCCTCCCGGAGGAGATCGTCCAGAAAACCCATCCCGGTCATCATCACAACCTTGGAGCGGGGTTGGGATTCCTTGATCTTCCCCAGCAGGCTGAGTCCATCGTCCTGGGCAAGGTTGATGTCGAGCAAGACGACATCCGGGGAATTTTTTGCAATCTCCGCCATGCACATTTCGGCGTTGAAAGCCCGTGAGACAACGAAGCCTTCGCGCTCGAAAAACATTCCGTAGAGCTCACAAATCTGTTTCTCGTCATCAACAATCAATACGCGCCTGGTCATAAAATGGCTTCTGGCCGGGTATTTACGCTTGGGCAGTGATTCTGGCAAGTCCGCGGGCAATCGATGAAGGCGTCTGAGAGCAGTGGGCAACGAAAACCCCGGGGTGATTCAGCGTCGCTGGGCACCTGGGGTTTAACATAGGAAGACAGAAAACAAGACACGCCATGCGGAAATATCGGCACCTATCCAAAAGGCTTTAGGGCCTCGATCCACAATCAGGACGTCCTTAAGACGGTTCCACCTGAAAGCCGATCGACCTGCCGCAAGCCCATGACGTCCACGACGCCCGCCACGACACTCCGCTCCCCTATCTTGAGCGCGGCGTGAATCGAGGCTTTTTGGAGGGCGATACTAGAACTTCCGCGGTGTTGGTTGGCACGGAAAACTCCTCAACTTTTCCTCCAGGCCATTGAATCCAAAGCCGCGCCACTCCCCCCTGGAAGTTAACCACCTGAACCACGCTGTCCTGGGACCCGCATCCCGACCCTGCGCGGATTTCCCTGGCTGGACCCAGAGGAACATCTGGCGAGGGAGCAACGCGAAGCTTTGCTCCAACGCTGGATACGTTGCCGAGCGGTCCATCGAAACGCACCCGCACCCCAGGGCGTGCCGCTTGATTCCTGAACAATCGCGTCGGACCGCCCGGCTGAGCCACCGCAAGATCAGGCCTCCCGTCCGCATCATAGTCAGCCACCGCACACCCGCGCTGCTCACCGTAAATCATCAAGCCCGAATCCTGCCCACGGATAGGGGTGAAACGTCCGTCACCCTCCCCACGCAACAACAGGCCTCGCCCCGCATCCTCGCGGGAGGTTTCAGGATCGAGGGCTGAAAAGTTCTGTGACACGAACAAATCCTCCCGACCGTCACCATCGAAATCAGCGACCGCGATCCCCATGGCAGGCGAGAACTGAGCTTCTGCAGGCAGCACCCGGGGAACGAATTGTCCGCCACGGTTCAGGAAGACCATGGATGCAAGCGTGTCCACCCGCAGCTCGGGAATCGCGGGAGATCCCGCAGGTAAAATATCCGTCAACCCAGCCTTTGCAAAACCCCGGTAGTCTGCGAACAACCCGTTCAGATGGGGCATCGCACGGGACAAAGTCCTTCGATCACGAAAAGGAACCACCCGGCCTCGTCGCGGATCCAGTACCGCCTCAATCACATCGTAGGTTCCATTGGAATCGACATCGCCATGAACGAGGCGGACCCCTCCCTCAATAAACTCGTGGTACTTGTTGTTGAGCCCCCAATTCCCGGCAACGATGTCCAGGCGGCCATCCCCATCAAAATCTCCGGTGGACACTGATTGCCACCAGCCTCGAAACCGATCGAGGCCCAGGGATTTGGTCAGTTCCATCCATTGTCCTCTCTCCCGTTTCCAAACTCGAACGCTGCCCCATTCGCAGGCCACGACCAACTCGGGGGTTCCATCGTTGTCCAGGTCACTCCAGACGGCAGAAGTCACAAGCCCCATGTCCTGCCAAGCTCCGGATGCCGCCGGCTCCTGCGTCCACTGATGCCCCTCAGCCATCAGAAGGATCGAGGGAGCCGATTCCGGGTAGCGGCCGGGAACAGCCCGACCTCCAACAAATACATCCAGATCACCGTCACCCTCCACATCCGCAGCCGCCAAGGCTCCCAACGTCGCGAGAAGTCCATCGATAGGTGGCAGTGGATCGATTCCGCCAGGCCAGATGTGTGTGCGTGAGATCTTGTTGGTGATGGCAGATCCACAGAACGCCGCATGCCCCACCCACAGGAGAAATGCCTGAGGTTCGGGAGACCAGCCCATGACCGCGGTTTGTCCCATGGCTGCGATATCACTCCAGGCCCCCGCTGACATTGCCTGAAATCCCCCACGGCCATTCCCCAGGAACACTCCCAGGCGCCCTCCCCTGCCCGAGGGGATCACCAGGTCGTCGTGACCATCGCTGTTGATATCCAACCAGCCCAGCCCAGGACCCGGGCTGCTGATCCGCCTGGGCAGCAAAGGCTGCGCGGATCCATCATCATCCACCTGATCAATGTGCAGATGATTCAACTTCGCTGTGTCGTCTTGAAACCAAGGGCGGGGCGTTGGGATTGGCGACGATCCTGCAGGCGCTTTGGGAGAGCCAGCCGCGGATTCCGCAACTTCATAAATGTGATTTGCTGACACCCCCTTCAGCTCTGATCT
>VHDG01000334.1 GCA_016871475.1 Verrucomicrobiota bacterium | reverse complement strand
GGTCCCTGGAACTCCGGCCGGTATCTCGAGTTTCAAGGAACCGAATCGACGCTCACCTATCTGATCACACGACCGATCGGTAATACTGTTCCCCGTGAGTTCTTTCGCCCGAGGTTGCTTCCTTAGCGGTCAATTCCAAACCCAGCCTTGCGCCCGAAGCACTGATCACTGAAGCTGCGCGGCTCGTGCAGCACAAACCTGTTCAGTTCATCAACCGCTACACCCGTCAGCTGGAGAGCGAAGCCATTTACGGCGAACGCTGGCTCCGGTTGACTTATCACAATCCAATCGGCCTGCTCGCGCTTCACTCCCTGGTCAAGCGTGCGTGGTTTTCTCGCTTTTACGGATGGCGGATGAACCAGCCTTCAAGCCGGGAGCGCATTGCCCTGTTCATCCGTGAGTTCAATATCAACACCGCCGAGTTCGCTAAACCCACTGAGTCTTTCCAGTGCTTCAATGACTTTTTTACACGACGCCTCAAGCCCGGAACCCGACCTGTCTGCTCAGATCCGGCGACAGCTGTGTTTCCTGCTGATGGCAGACATCTTGGGTTTCAGAACTTTTCTCAATCAGACGGCATCCTGGTGAAGGGTGAGACATTCTCGATGGTCGAGCTTTTGGGCGATGCCGAGCTTGCCGCGGGTTACCTCGCTGGTTCGCTGGTCATCTCGCGGCTGTGCCCCGTGGATTATCATCGCTACCACTTTCCAGTGGCCGGCAAGGCCTCCCAACCCACGCTCATCCAGGGCTCACTCCAGTCGGTCAACCCTATCGCTTTGCGAACCAACATCCGGATTCTGTGCTCGAATCGTCGATGGCGAACCCGGGTGGACAGCCCGGAGTTCGGACGCGTTTGCGTCCTGGAAGTTGGTGCAACCAACGTGGGAAGCGCGGTTGCCACCTTCAAAGCGGACTCCCTTCAAATGAAAGGGGATGAAAAAGGTTTCTTCCAGTTTGGCGGGTCGTTGATGGTCACGCTTTTTCAACCCGGCAAGATCCAGCTCTGCGAGGATCTGCTCGAGAATTCCCGGCGAGGGCTTGAGACCTACGCCCGGATGGGTGACGTCCTGGGCAGGATTCCGGGAGCGTGAATCCAGGCTCGTTGTCCACCCTTGAGGGTGTGCCTTGCTGGGCAAACGTCAGCAACGGCAGAGAATGTACTTTGCAACGCGCGGGGGAAACCCAGTTGGTTCGGAGGGTATGATGGATAGAGCCCAAGCGGGCATAGCCCGGGCGTCCTAAATGGATGGACAACGAACCTGGGGGGCAGGCCTGTCGTCAGGCGAGAGGGTGGTTCGTGCGGTTTCGATTGCGATTACGATTACGAGGGACCCTTGGACCTCGAAACTGTGAGATGCACCCCGAACCACCGATCAACCGAAGGGAACCCAACATGCATCCTGAGGTTTCGGGTTTTACGGCCTGACCTCCACCCTCCAGAAGGCGGAGGAGTTCACCAGCGGCGGGGGTATTGTCGTCGATGTGGTTTCCGCCCTTCCGTTCATCCAATCACCGGAGGTCTCCCATTGGATGAGATCTTTCGAATGCCAAAGGCGATAACCTCGATCTGCTACCGACGTCCAACTCAGCAACAACGCTCCGTTTGCCTGAGGCGTCGGGGACAGGAGTCGGAGGTTTGAGGCCGCATCCCGAGGATCCGTCCCGGCATGGAATTCGCTGAGAAGAGTGGATCCGTCGGCATCCTGGTCCTCAGAGCCAGGACGCGGCTGCAGGTTTCCAAAGTGGTGTTGTTCCCAGAGATCCGAGACACCGTTTTGATTGGTGTCCGGGAAGGTGTAGATGCCCTCGAAGCGGATCCTCTGACCCTCTGGCAGAGTTTGAGCCTGTCCGCTGGGGGTTGTGTAGAACGGAACGGATCCAAACGCGATGGAATAGTTGCCGGGCAGGGCGTTGGTATCCGTGTAGCTGACACCCTGACCTGATTTTCCCCTCGGTCCAACCAAGGCAAACCTCGCATGCTGCAGCGAGCAGAAGACCTCGATGGTCGAAGGTGCACGTGTGTCGACATCCACACTGACATCATCCACCACCCATCCGGGGCGCGGTTCACTATCGAAGGAGAACAACACGTTGTGAAACGCCACATAGATCACGTTTCCAATGAACGGCGTCAGGTCGATCTCCTCCTCTGTCCAGCCAAACCGGGCATCACCATACTCTGCGACAGTCGCGTACTGGGCTGCGCTGTTCGTGATGATGAGGACTTCTCCTCCGTTGATGATGTCGAACTCGGATTGAAGGAAATCGTAGCTGTGCCAGAACCGAAGCGTTGCGACGTTCCCGCCGGCAAGGTTCATGGCCGGACTGATCAGAAATGTCTCCACCTGATCCTGAACCCCTCCGTTCAAACTGGTTCCCCAGGCGTGAGGAGGCGAATGGGCCGCGTTCACCAATCCGTTTCGCGGTACGCCCAGCTGCCATTCGGCGAGGCTCTCATCCGGGCTGAACACCGTCCATTCCCCCTGCCCGGAGTTCATGTCGTCTGACCAGGGAACTGGACGCGGCGTGAGGGTGCGAAGCTGATGCATCCGGCCGTTGTTGTCATGTTCCACTGCATTGCCTGCCTGATCGCGGCTCGTGACCTTATAAAAGTAGGATCGGTCAGCGGATAGCCCCGGCAGTGTGAGCTCGTGGGAAGTGTTCATCGCAGCGGCATAGGCTGTTCTCCCGAGGCGGACTGTCTCGCCGAACTCAACCAGGGAGTCGGTCGGTTTCGAGGTTGTCCATGAGATGACGGCCTCCGTGTAATCGGGCTCTGCGCTGGGCCCCGAAGTTACAACCGGCTTTTCCGTATCCACAACCGCGAGAACGCTCACCGTGGATTGTGATGAAGCGTCGGTATATCGAACCGTGATCTCATCGCCATGTCTGGCTCGCAAGCGACCCGGGCCTGCGGCCTGGGTGTCGGGCACGAGAATGAATGATCCTTGGAAGACGCCCTTTCCACTGGCCGCGGCGAGGGTGATGCTGATGCCGGCCGGATCGAAAGTGCTGGAGGCATGCACCACCAGGGAGCTTTGCCCTGCCAGATCTGCGTCGCCTGCCTCCACCTCGACCAAAGCGGGCAGGGTGTAGCGGCTGTTATCCAGGACCAGCGATCCCAGCCCGTCAGCTCCTGGGGCCAGATAGGCAATGGCGTTTCGGAGCAGTTGTGACCTCAAACCGCTCCCGTTCGCTGCTGCCGGCGCAGCATCCAGCGGGAAGGCCAGGAATACGGTGCGCCCACGGTTGCTCTTCAAGGCCCGCGGCGATCGCACTCCCACAACCTCCGAACTCACACCATCCAGAAAAACAGGTGCCGCATTTGTGCCCGGCACCAAGTGATCCGAGAAATCGGGTCCTCCAAACCCGATGTCTGAAAAATCCGGGTAGTTTGAGTAGTTCAAGGCGATCTCCAGGCCGGATGAAACCGGGTCGCCACTGATCCCAATCACGGGATTGGCACCCACGTCCTCCACAAAGGAGCTGATGTTGGCCAGCTGGCTGTTAAAGGAAGGATTCGCAAATCGGCTCAAACCCTCCATGGAAGCCATAAAGAATCCCCCTCCGGAAGAGACGTAGTTCGTCAGAATCGAGAACTCGCTGGCGGACAGTGAAGCTGCAAAATCCATGTCGTTGATCCGCCAGATGACCGCGCGATAGGGCTTGAGGTTTTCGAGACGCAGCGGAGGCCGCGAGCTTTTCTCCCAGACGTCATACGAGATCCTAGCCGCGTCGAGCGCGGTGGTGTAGGTGGAGAGGGGGATAAAGTCCGTGTCCAAAAGATTGTCCCGAACGTACGCGTTCACGAGCAGAACCGTTTTTCCACGAGGCGATGTGAATGGGAAGAAGCTTCCATTGTTATTGTTGGTCCTGTGGTTCCCGGCCTCATCAATGGCTACCACGTAATAGACATACGCACGGTCTGCCACCAGATCGACCAGATCCACGGATGCGGATGTTCCCACCGCTCGGTTCGAGGAGACAAGCGAGGGGGTTCCCTGCCCGTACACCACCAACGAGCTTGCCGGTTCATCTGTCGTCCAAGTGACCGTCACACCCCCCAGGTCTGCCGCAGTGGTGACGTTCGAGATCTGGGGCGGGAGAAAGTCGACGCGGCTGGTCCGCACGATTTCGCCTCCTGATGAAGTGTAGCTGGCCGTAAGGGTGTTTCCATGGGATGCCTGGAGCACGCCATCTGGTTGGGCTGGACCGGAGATCATGGACACCATGCCGGTGAAGAGGATCGATGACGCTGCAGCCCGGAGGGTGATCACCTCGCCGGATGGTTCGGTCTGTGTTTGAACCCGGGCGGTGACGGTGGGCTGTCCGGCTTTCTGGGGATCGAGAACGCTGACGCGCACGGTTGCAGGGGATCTATAGGCGGGGCGATCCAGGAATATGGCTGCCACTCCTGGCGCGGGCACTGACCCTGAGATCACCAGGGCGAAATCCTGATCGACCCGGGGGGTGTCACGGCGGCTGTCCTGAACCACATTGATCCCCCGCACCCGCACGATGTACTCACCGGGTTTCGGGTCATAGAGGTGGACCCCTTCAACGTTGTTAACCCGATCACCCGTCGGCAGATTCGGCACCGATTGGCCGTCTTCGAAACGGTTGCCGCGGTACAGAACCCCGTCGGGGTCGGTCACCTCCAGGTCCAGGTCGTTCACAAGGACCGGGATCGCCCCAGGGAATCCAGGGACATCCGTGTAAGCCATCGTAACCTTCAGTTCCTCATCACCGTTCAAGACAACGATTCGTTTCTCAAAGACCTGGTTGGCCCCAAGCAACGAGCTTTGGTCGGTCATGTCGTAAAGCCGGAATTCGCCTCCAATGAGTCGGGTCAGATCAACTCTTCCCCAGCCCTCATCCATGTTGGGCACGCTGGTCGTTCCGCTCTCGTTGTCCATGTCCACCGAGGAATTGATCAGGGCGGCCTTGACCAGTGCGGGCGACGGCTTCCTGCCGAACTGCTGCTTGTAGTACTGCACGAACACCGCCGCCGCGCCAGACACCTGTGGTCCCGCCTGGCTGGTTCCTCCCTGGTAAATGTAGTCGGCGGAAATCACAGCCCAGGCGTTGTCATCGGGAGCGAACTGCGACTTCATCGAGGCGATCCACGTTCCGGGTGCGACCACATCGGGTTTGATCCGGCCGTCTTCGCACGGTCCGCGACTCGAAAAGTCCGCCATCGCCTCGATGCCGTCGGCATACAGAAACAG
>VHDG01000333.1 GCA_016871475.1 Verrucomicrobiota bacterium | reverse complement strand
AAGCAAGGAACACAACATCGTGATGCGCCAACGCGCGATCGAGCGGGGGTTGAGACTAAACGAGTACGGCCTGTTTCGATCGACAGAAGAGACCCGGGACCCGGCGTTGGCCACGCCCTGCCTGTCTGAAGAGGATATCTTCTCCGAACTCGGTCTCACCTACATCCCTCCTGAACTCAGGGAGAACACGGGTGAGTTCGCCGCCGCAGCGGATGGAAAAATCCCAAGACTGCTCGAATGGACTGACCTGCGCGGCTCCCTCCACAATCACTCCAACTGGAGCGATGGTCAGGACTCGCTGGAGATGGTGGCGGCGCATGCACACGAACTGGGATGCGACTATTGGGCCGTTACGGACCACTCGAAATCATCCTTCCAAGCCAACGGACTCTTTCCGGATCGACTTCGAAAACAAAGGCTGGAAATTGACCGTATCAATCAGACCTATGCCGACGAGGGCAGTGACTTCAGACTCCTGAGTGGAAGTGAGGTGGACATCCTGAGCGGCGGAGCTTTGGACTACGACGATGATTTACTCCAGGAACTGGATGTGGTGGTTGCGAGCCTTCACCAAGGCTTCAGTTCTGATGAGGCGGAGATGACCAGGAGACTGATCAAGGCAGTGGAGAATCCCTATGTGCACATGCTGGGACATATGACCGGAAGGCTCTTGCTGAAGCGGGAAGGTTACCCGGTGAACCAACGAGCTGTCATTGATGCCTGTGCAGAGACGGGAACCTGGATTGAACTCAACGCGAACCCGTGGCGGTTGGATCTGGACTGGAAACTCTGGCCGTATGCGAAAGCCAAGGGAGTCAAGTGTGTGATCAATTGTGATGCCCACCAGCTGGCGCAATCAGGCTACTTGCGATTGGGCGCATACCTGGCTCGAAAGGGCTGGCTTCGAAAGGAGGACGTGGTTAACACCGCCACACTCCCAGAGCTGAGAAAAGCGCTGCAATGGAAAAGATCCCGCCTTTCCTGAGAAGGATCCTGTTCTGGGCTCTGATACACGCCGGGCTGCTGATCATGGCAAAGCTGACCCTGTTCCTGCTCAGCAGCATCCCACCCAAAGCCGTGAACCTCGACGCTCTGATTCTGATCGTGTTTCGGGTTGAGGAGGTTCTCGTTCAGCCAGGACGAGCCTTCGCATCTGTTTTGCCCGGCGAACGGGCCCTGGGGCTTCTCAAGTGGCCGATCGCGCTGGGCAACTCGATGCTATGGGGTCTCGGAATCGCGGCAGTGTCGAGGATTCGCCGTTCCAAGTCAGCGGGCATCTCGTGACCCTTCGGCTGGCCCCTGCCAGACAATCACAGGGTCGAACTCATCGCGAGATCGGCTGAGGGATCCGCAGATATGCGAAGAAATCCCGCAGTTGCTGCTCCGACAGCCCATCGAGCAGGCCCTCAGGCATCAGGCTCAACTGTGAATGTCGCAGCTCCTGAATCTCTTCCCGACGAATCGTGGTGTCCTGCCCATCCGCTGCCCTCACCACAACAACCGTGGAATCCTGATCCACCACGACTCCGCTCAGCGATCTCCCGTCGCGAGTCTCAATCAAGGTCTGAACAAACCCTTCACGGATCTCGATGCTGGGATCCAAAAGACTGGGCAGAAGCGTGCCAAGATCCTCCCGTTGGTAGGGTGTCAGGTTGGGGCCCACCTTCCCCCCCTTGTGAAATAGTTGATGACACGAGGCACATCGATTGTTGTAAAGCGCCTCCCCGGCATACGGATTGCCGGGGTTCTCTCCCAGAATCCTGCGGATGGCCTGGATACGAGTCTGGATCTCAGGAGAGCTAGCTCGCCGGGCCAGTGGAAACAACCGCTGAACGACAGAAACAATCTCAGCCCCTGGATATGCGCGAAGGCGCTCGACCAGGTCGGGTGTCAGGGTCGCAGCGGAGATGACACCAGACTCCACAGACTTGAGCATTTCCAACGCCCACGCAGGCCTGGAGACAAGAGTGGTCAATCCCGTGGCACGCACATCGGATGGCAGCTTGCCCAACATGGCCAGGACCCGCTGAGCGATCGACGGATCCGCCTGACGAGAAACCGCGGTCAATGCAGCCCGTCGCACTTCGTGATCAGGGTCGGCTTCCGCTCTATCCAAAAGCGTCTTTACCACGGTGGGATCTTCCCATTCCGCCAGGGCCTGGATCAGCGTCGAACGTTCCCGAACCCCAAGACGCACATCAGCCACTTGCTCCAAAGCTTTCCGAACGGCCTGTGGATCTCTGCGCCGGATCCCCAACAGCGGAAGTTCACCTCCCGAACTTGCCAAAGCTGAATAGAGCTCCTCTGGAATACCCGATAAATCCCGTCCTCTAAGTCCATCCTCCATGACTTTCGCGAGCGCTCTGCGTTGCGTTTCACCGGGCGCGGAGCTCAAGAGTCGCTGGCACAATTGCAAGTCAGCACGAACGCCGGTGGCGGCGCTTCTCCTCATCATTTTTGAGAGCAAGGATTCCATTCCCATCCTGGATGTCCACATGGCAGGCCCGGGTCCCAGCCCATCCTGCTCGAAACCGAAGTGCCTGAGCACCACATCACGTTCCGTTCGCAGGAAACTCTCCACCACGAGCCAGCAGAGGAGCGGAGTGAAAGGGTCGTCAGCGTCGAGATCGCGGCGCGTCAATGTGAGCACCAGGGGCAGCGCCTGTTTCGAAGGAAGCTTCCTGGACGTGGAAGCAATCTGGCAGCGAACCTCAGCCGAGGGTTCGTTGGATACCAAGCTCTGGACGATGGGCCAGATCGGCTCGGCAAAAACTCCGGAGTCTCCAAGCAGTCGCACGCCCCACGCCCGGACAACAGAGATCGGATGATGCAGCGCCAGCCAACCGTTGCTGGGATCCAGCCACCCAGCCTGATGAAGCGCCCACAAACTTTCCAATGCCGGGTGGGCAGAGTTTGAAGACGACGTCCTCCTCGCACGAAGCAGGGTCTCGAGCATGGGTCTGGTGGAGACATCCCGTCGTTCGGCGAGAAGTCGAACAGCGGTTTGTCGATGCCACTTGTTGGGATGACTCAAAAGCGCCACCAGCTGGGATGAGTCTTTTGCGGCGAGATTAACGTCCTTCTCGAGCGGCATGCCCCGGCCTCGGATCCGATAAATCCGGCCGCTATCGGGATCGATCTGGCCTTGGTAATGCTGCCCGTGAGCAATGTACTCCTCGCAAAAGTCCGCGACGTGGATGCTTCCATCTGGAGCTCCCATGACATACACAGGCCGAAAGACGCGGTCCTTGATTTCAAGTGCGATGCCGGTGTCGGATGTGGTGAAGGAAGATCCCAGCGGATGTCTCTGACTGAGGATGATCTGAAAATGCAAGGGATCGGCACTGAAGAGCATGCCCTGATAAGCGACAGGCAGTCCTGTCCCTTCATAAACCGCAAAGTGGTGAGAGAATCTCGAGATGCGGTTTGAGGACTGCATGAAGTTCTTCTCCCCAAAGGCATAGGGATTGGAAGGCGGCCCGAACTTGCCAGGATCCTTGCCTTGTTTGAGGTAAACGCCGTTCTGCACAAAGTGCCATCCGCGGGTTTCACCTCCGTTGTGCCCGGAAAACAGGCGTCCCTCTGAATCAAACTCCAGGCCGAAACTGTTCCCTCCTCCTTCCGAAAAAATCTCGTAGGTTCGGCGGACTGGGTGGTAGCGCCAGGTCATCACGCTCTCGTAATAAACTCCGGGGCTGTCAGCTGAATCCAGCCCCGGCCGACGAACACGGCTCGTGGTGGTGCTTCCCTGCGCTCCATAGAGCCAGCCATCAGGTCCCCAGGCGAGGCCGTTGGCGACCGAGTGGGTGTCCTCAAGCCCGAAGCCCGCAAGCACCGTCTCAGGATCGCCATCGGGAACCCCGTCGCCATCCGGATCCGGATAGAAAAGCAGATAGGGAGTGTGCATCACCCAGATGCCTCCACGCCCATGGATGACACCGTTGGCCATGTTCAGTCCGGATATCACATTGCGCGATCGATCGTAGGTCCCGTCGCCATCGGTGTCCTCGTGTACGGAGATGATGTCGGCACCCCGATCATGATACGGCGGAGCTGGAGGCAGCTTGTCGAAGGTGGCTCTGTAGTACTTGTCGCGACTCAGCATCTTGATACCCGCCGGATAGGGGTACTGTTTGTACTGGGCCACCCAAAGCCTGCCGGAAGCGTCGTAGCTGAAGTGGGTGGGTTGGGCCACGTCAGGCTCCGCAAGAAGCACGTCCACCGCCAACCCCTCAGCCACCGTCGCCATCGAGAGGGATTCACGGGAGGAGGACTGGTGGCCTCGAACGAGATTCGTGGTTCGAGCCAGGGGAAGTGAAGACTCCTTGAAACCCTGTTCCGTGAACACTGCCCCCGCAGGCCGAACAGACATCGCCCTCAATTCCGTGGGGGCCACAAACCCGGGCAACAGTTCCCAGGTCCCCTCCATGAGAAGCTCGTCATGGTAGCCGTGAACCGCAGGAGCTACTTCGAGCCCGCCCTGTGTGATGGATCCTTCGAACTGGAGAGCGATGCAATTGAAGGCTTGCCGCTCAAGAACCCCCCTGGGGATTTTGAATCTCTGTCGGGGTGCATGCGGCAGCTTTGGGCCGCCACCGATGCGGGTTCCGTTGAGAAAGAGTTCAAACTGCGAAGGAACTCCGGCCAGGCTCAGCATCGCAGAGTCCGACCAAAGATCCACAGCAGCCTTCGAAGTCATGCTATCAGGCACGCGGACGTATGCGCGCAGGGTGATCTTCTGCGGGGCACTGGCCAGCTCATCCCGGCTTGGAACCCTGACCTGGATTCCCTGGGCCACCAGACCGTTGGAGACAAGCGAGGAGAGCAGAATCGCGGCGATCAAGAAGCCGGTGGAAGAGCGCATGAGCAAACCTTGGCGAAACAATGTTTCCTGCGCGAGGAATGAAATCTTTGGAATTCGGTGTTGCACGAACGGAAGTCGTCGGACATTTAGGGGTTGGCTTATGAAGATCCCCCACCCGATCGATTTGCAAACTCGAGAGCGAATGTTGCTGCGAGTGGACAAAGAGAAGCACCAGGGCATTCGAGTCCGGCATCTCGTTCCATGGCTTCGCGGAGTGGTAGTCGCCATCGCGCTTTTGCCGGGAAAGGCGCTGGCACACACCGAGTCAGGAGTTCTGGGTGGGGTATGGAGTGGCTTTGTCCATCCGCTCACGGGGCTGGATCATTTTGCAGCCATGGTGGCGGTGGGCCTCTGGGGAGCATTTCTGGGCCGACCTGC
>VHDG01000332.1 GCA_016871475.1 Verrucomicrobiota bacterium | reverse complement strand
ACCCACATCGTAGGTGAGGGTCGTGGGGAGGGACTCCTCTGCCAGATAGTATGCAGCAGCCAACGGCTCGGTGATGATGAAATCATCGATGAGCACGGTGCTGTTCCAGGAGCTGCGGAGCGTCGCTTCCAATGCGGTGGGCCTGCCCGAGATCCGCGTGCGGAATTTCTGCCAGCCATCTCCAGGTGCCAGCAGATGGCGAACATCACCGATGACAAATTCCAGCTCAGCAAGCTGCGGCTGGATCCATCGAGCGGTCACGGGCAACTCCCCGGCATTGTCTCGATAGTCAGAATCATTGATCGCCAGCCAGAGGAAGTAATCCCCGGGAGCAGACGGGACATCGAGCACAGCGTTGGTGCCAACAAAGAATGGCAACCCCCAGGCTGTCTGAGTCGAGAGGAGGCTCGAGCTATACGCCCATTGTCCAACCAGGGCGTTTCGCGGCAGGGTTCGGAAGAGCGATCCCACAGGTCCTCCCATGGCGGAGAAAAACTGCCCCGCAGCCACCTGCACAAGCGCGTCGGGCGGCACGCTGATATGAACCTGCTGGCCCGGACTGAGTCGGAGTTTGGGCACGACCACCGCAGGAGCGATGGTCCCCAGCAGATGGTCCGTTGTGGAATAGGTCAGATTGGTTATCGCCCGCACCGGGAAGGTGACATCCTGAGTCGTGGAACTGCTCGCCCGGCGATAAGCAAACTCCAGCTGATAGAGCCTCTGGTCACCCAGGTTGAATCGATTCTCGAGACGGCCTTGGGAAATCGCGAGCACATTGCCATTCGTCCCGCGCACGACACTGTCCGGGAGGACCTGAGCGAAGTTGGTCAGAACAGTCCAACCCTCCACCGTCTCCCCTGTCCTTACAACCCGCTGCGCCTCAAATTCAAAGTCCGCGTTGTAAACCACCGTGTTGGGGGTCGTCGCAGCAGAACGAAACGGCGGCGCGATAAACTTGATGGGGATGTTGGCGAGAACTTCGTTGTCACCAAAAATCGCCCACGAGTAGTTGGTGAGTATCTGCTCAGGCGGGGCCCCTGCAGGAACCGGCACAAAAGTCCGACCATAGCCCTCCGTCGTCGTGATTCCCCGATTTTCGGTCAGCAGCCACCGGGTGCCACCTGGACTCACCAGATGGAAAGCCAGATCTGATACCCGCGAGTGATCCACACGCAGCCCTACTCGTGCGTCCACAATCCGTCGATCCTGATCAACAGACATGACGGAGGACGTAAGGGCATCATTGACCAAGGCCAGGGGAACATTCGTGGAAACAAAGGTCTGAGTTCGATCTGCCAGGAATGATCGATGGACCTGAATCTTCAGGATCCCGCTGACACAGTCAGTCGGCGAGAGAGTAAAGATGCCTAGCCGATAGAGACCGGGCTCCACCGGAGGCGAAGAAAATTCATCCACGCGAAGGCAGCCTCCTCCAGCATCCGCCACTTCGAAATGGAGCCAAGTGCCCAGATCAGGTCGAGTGGCGCGGCCTTTCACCAAAACAATACCTGCAGGGATGTTGTTTGATTCGATGCAGATATCCACAGCCGATACGTCCGTGGGCAGGTTCAGCCAGTACAGAAAAGGCTGCCCAGGGCAGGCTTCGAACAAACAGCCCGGAGGCGGCCCTGAATCGCTTTCACAATCGGGGTCTTGGGGATGGATGGTAATGCTGGCGCTGAACACGCGGCCGGTGGCGGTCTCGGAATTGTCGAACAGTCTGAACTGCCAAAGACCCCGTCCAGACCTTCCTCCCAGGAAGTCCAGTCTGAGGAGACCCTCGCTGGGTGCTGTCACATAGCCTGGCGGTATGATCTGGCGGCGAGTGGGGTTGTCATCGAACAAGCCCCGATAACGGCCTGAGCTCAAATTGGCAGTTGGCAGGGAATGGCTGAATGCGGTTGCGGTCAGCGCGTCAGGAGCAGGTCCTGTGATCAACGCCGTCAGATCCCCGAAATTGGCATGCTCGAAGTCGATCTGGAATTGCACGTTGTTCACGATGCTTTCCCTCTCGGAACGTCCAATGAACAAGGCAGGTCGCAGGGTTGCGATACCTCCAGGCTCCGCGTTGGATCCATCAGGAATCGGGACGCCGTCCAGAGTCAGGCCCACGAAACTTAACGTCACACTTCCGTCAGGATTCTCCTGCTCGAATGGATCATCGCTGGCAACGACCACGATATCGAATTCGCCTGCTTTCTGATCCTCGGACTTCACCGCGATGTAATACTTCTCTGTGGCTGGCGAATTCCCCCATGTAACGAATTCAGTCGCTCCCCTACCTCTGGATGCACCATTGCGGCGATCCAGCGAGAACTGACCCGCAGCACGACACGTCTCGAGAATGTTGGGATCAAGATCCAGGAGCCGAGGATCATCCGAGACATAGAGGTCAAGATCGGGTTCTGCGAGTCGGGGGGTGGAAAGGTTGCCCGATGGCATCACGGCGAAAAGCAGATTGGTGAAAGTGGCGGGGGAGGCATTCGTAAAAGTGAAGAGACGCCACTGCCGCAATTCCCCGTTGGTGGACAGATTCAGCGGCGCATTCGCTCCTGCCTTCTCGCCGAATCTCGAGGAAATCTGCTGACCGTCCGGGAGGATCTCACTGCCAAGCGTGGGCACATCGATCACGATGTTGCTGGAGATGCTGGATGGCCGGGTGAGACGGAACGCGTCCTTGAGCCGAGGGTTGCCCAGTCCCACGACGAGGACAAAGTCCTGTGCCGCGCCTGTGCCATGCGATGGCTGGCTATCCACGGCGACGCGGTGGCCGCGAACGGTGATGGCATACTCATCTCCTAGGTTTCCGGGGATATAGACATTCTCCACGTTGTTAACGACGTCGCCGTAGCGGTTGGTATCGCCAACTCCGGTGAAGACGTTCTCCAACGAGCCGCCTGGAATATCATTGCCCCAGTAGATCTCGCCCGTGGTGATGTTCGTCACAATCAGGTCGAGGTCATTCACAAGCTTGATGCTTGCGGCTGGATTCCCGGGGGGATCCGTCCAGACCAAGGTCACCGTCATTGGAGAGGAGCGCGGGTCCGGACCAGAGCCTGCCGACGGCTGCACATTCATCTTCCAAGTCAGTTCCTCGCCGGTGGTCAGGGAGAGATTGGTGTCTTGTTCAACAAACTGGACGGGCCACGCGTTCGGATCCGAAGGGCTGTCCTTCATTGCCTGAGGCAGCATCCGGGAGAGCAGCGGGAGGCCCCATCCCTGGTCATTTGGAGAGGACTTGACCGCCCGGTCGTAAACGGAATCAACACCGCGGGCACTGTTGATGAGCAGAGCCTTGAAGAGTGCGGGGCTGGGCACGGGAAGGGACAAGTCTTTGACGAAGAACTCCTCGACCAGGGCAAGCATCCCGGAGATCCCGGGTGCCGCCATGCTCGTGCCTGACTCGTACCTGTAATGGGGTGCGAGCTTGGAGTTGAGCTCCTTGAGAGCCTCAAAATAGCCGGGGCGCGCGTTTCGGTTCGTCAGCCCGAAGTAATAAACCAGGTCGAAGGAGACTTCCTGATCGAGAGGGTTCTCGATATTGATGTAAAGGTTGGTTAACCCCGCCTGATCAACGCGAACATAGTTTGTGCCAATGTGGGTGTAGGGAGGCGGCGGGGCGTTCAAGCTCGCCGTCACGATCATTTTTGGAAATGGCTTAGGCGAACGCGCATTCGGAATCGCGCGCACAGCCAGCCTCACACTGTCAGGCGGACCTACTGCACGGTAACCGATTGAACTTCGCGGCCCCACGGTCTCATCGCGAAGCACGCTGGGATCCACCTGCACGATAAACGCAGGATCTGTCCAATCGGAGGAGCGGGTTGAAACAATAAAACTGCCAGGAGCCACCACATCCGGTTTGAATCGACCAAAGTCACCCTCCACCCCGGCTCCCACATTTCCCCGACTGGAATAGTCTGCCACTTGGTTGTCGCTGTCCGTGTCGCCGATAAAAATGCGGTTCGTGCTGGCCACGCCGTTGGTGCTGGCGACCATGTTGGTGATCCTTCGGAGGCTCTCGAGCGCTCCCACGCTGATCACATTCTTCGCGGTGGCCGGAGATGTGACAGTGCCGGGGGCTCCACCACGGCCATTGTCATCCCCACGGCCTGAGTTTCCGGCTGAGAAGACGAAAGCAAGCTGTTGAAAACCCGGGGTCCCTGGAATCGCATCGCGAACCGCCTCGTCGTAAGACGCTGCCACGGAATCATAGTTGTTCACGGCAGGATAACCCCAGCTGTTGTTGGAGATGTGCACCTTGTTGCTCACCAGGATGGAGCGGACCTCGTCCTCGGGAACCAAAGCCCCAAGATAGATGTCGAACGGGAAGGCCAGAATCTCCGCTTTCGGAGCTTTGCCCCGGAAATGGGCGTTCGTGGCCGAACCGGAGACGGAGTTTGATGCGACGGTGGGACCGTTCAGCCCGGTGCTGGCGATGATCCCTGCGACGTGAGTTCCATGTCCATCCACATCCACTGTGGCACCCGAGGCGCTGTGAACCTTCAGGTCCGGATGGGCTGCATCGACTCCCGTGTCGTTCACGTTCACGGTCACACCCTCACCCGTCAGGCCCAGGTATTGGGTGTCGGCGCCGTTGTTCGTGCTGGTCCCGAGACGCAGGTTACCAAGGTCGTTCAACACGCTGGCCTTGGCGGCAGTTTCGATCCATTGCACACGATCCAGATGAGCGAGCAGTGGCAGGTGAGAATCTGTGACACCCACGACTAGCTGCGTACCGAACGGAGAGCGGGTCTGCCGGACTATGGGAAGCCCCAAGCCCTTCAGCTCATCCACGGCCGCGTCGCTTTCGCCTGGATAGACGAGAACCCGGACATGCGCATCCTCCGGAATGGGCTTTGATTGCATGACGTGGCCCAGCAAGTCGGCAGAAAGCTTGAAATAGGGTTGCCAGGGAATGATCGACCGGATGCCAGGGTGATTTGAAAGTTTGCTGATGGCCGAGGGATCCAGGCGCACCAGAAATGCATTGTTTGGAATGTATGAAACCAGGGTGGCTCCTGCGCCCGATAAGAGAGTGCGGAAAGCATCATCAATCCGGTCACGCGATTGGATCAAATAGGAGGAGGTGGGACCTTTCAGACGCAGGGATTCGGGAACTGCCAGTGACGGTTCATGACGACCATCGACCAAGGCATTGACCAGGAGGAGAGAATCCTCACGTCGTGCCAACTCGCCGACACTGGCCGAACTGTTTCGGAGGCGGAACGGATTGGGTGAAT
>VHDG01000331.1 GCA_016871475.1 Verrucomicrobiota bacterium | reverse complement strand
ATGCATTCTGTTTCCTGCGCGGACGATGGTATGCAGGCAAAGGCCACCGTTGCCCGGTTGCCAATGCTTGCTGTGGGCATGGCTGCTGATCCCTGGAACCAACTCCCAGCTATCGCCTCCGTCGGTGCTACGGAACAAGGCGGCTGGCTCCACTCCGCACCAGAGCTCCCTGCGACCGGCCCCTGCCTCCAAGGCCCAGATGTTCGCCAATGCCCGACCGTCGTCCTTCGGAAAGCTGGGAGCCGACTTGGTCTCCTTGAACGTTTTTCCGAGGTCATTGGATCGCAAGACCTTCATCCCAAAGAACGGGTTGCAGCTGGATGCATAAATCTTCGGGGTGCCGCGGGTGTCGATCATTTTGACTCATAACACTGTGCCTTTCCATGGGCATCAGTGCGTTAGCTCAATCCTCAAACCGGCGTTTTCAGCTGATGCAGAACACCCCGGAGCCGAACGGGCCGCGGAGTTCGAATCTCCTGCGAGTGCCGGAGGAGGTTGCGATGAAGAGACCTTTCTTGGTTCCGATGCTGAGGATGACTTGAGTGGCCATAATATGAGTTATCCATCTGAGACTGCGGGCAGGACGATGAGCGTATCACCTGGGCGGAGAGGCGTCTCAAGTCCCTGGCAGTCTCTCATGTGGGTGTTGTTGATGAAGATATTGATGTGTCGGCGAACGGCTCCGGTTTCATCACAGATGCAGCGATGGAAGTCTGGGTGATGCCTCTCGAGGGATAGCAGGGCTTCGCGCACTGACGTCGCGGGGATCCTGAGCTCGGCAGCCCCGCGGCAGACGTTCCGCAGAGGACCTGGCACGAGGAGGACGACGGCAGTGTAAGCCGGCTTGCTCATCAGCGCTGCATGCAGTGTTGCCTGAAGCCTTGGCGGATCGGGAGTTCGATTGCAGCGAGTAAACCTGAGGTCCTGAGGTCCTGAGGCCCTGAGGCTCTAGACTGCAGACTGCAGACTGGAGGAAAAGGCCGCCTAGTTTCGATCAGCATCTTCCGCCTGCAGTCTACAGCCTGCAGCCTGTAGAGCTCTTGGCATCTTGCACGAGAGCTTGCTAGAAGGGCCTCATGCACAAGGAACTCTTTTGATGGATGAGGAAGGGATGGGGCGGTTTGGTCGGGTGGCTCACGCTCGGGCTTGCATCTACACTCGCGGCCCCTGCTCCCAACGACCTGCTCGCAAACCGGCAAATCCTCGAAGGTGAACGAGTGCAAGTGAGAACCAGTTTTCTCCACAGCACTCTTGAGTCGAGCTTGGGTGAACCTCTTTCGTTCTCCACTGACCCTCCCTTCTGGCCATTCTGGATATATCTCCCTCCGCGGGTCGAAAGAGTTGGCTCCCTGTGGTGGGAATGGATTGCTCCTCGATCCGGCAGCGTCGTGATCAATATTACTATCTGCTAGATCAGAACCTCGCGCACAAGATTGGGCGCTTCCGGCGTGTGGGGGATGGTGGCGAAGGAGATCAGGAACTGACTTGTGGGGCTGTCGTTTCGGATGGCGTGAGGCATGCCCGGTGGAAAGACGAATTGTTTCACCTCATGCCCCTCGACTGGGAAGTCCTTCGTCTCTCCCTGGTGACGCACCCGGACCAGGGCTGGACCGCATACCACACAGATCTCTGTTCCCTTCGGGTGGTAATGGTTTCCTCTCACACAGCCGGGTGCTGTGATTGCCACATGGCAATTCCTTTGGTTCAGCAAGCCATCGGCATTTACTGGCTCAAAGACGAAGCCTCTCGCGTTGCGAAACCCATCCAGAAGCTTCACGCTGAACTCATCGCTTATGGGAGCCATAGGTCAGGATGCGATCCACTCGCGAATCTTCATGGCAACATCACCGCCTGCACGCATCAGGGATTCACCGACGAGAATGGCACCCGCTCCCGCTGCTCGAACCCGATCCACGTCGCTCTTGGTATGAATTCCACTTTCTGCCACTAACAGGCGTCCATCCAGCCCTGAGCCCGCAGAGCGCATCCTTGCTGCAAGCCTTTCCGTGGTTGCCAGATCCACCTTGAAGGTTTTCAAGTCCCGGTTGTTCACGCCAATCAGCCGGGCTCCGCAGGCGAGACTTCGATCCAGCTCCTCCTCGTCATGGGCTTCAACCAGGACCGCCATTCCGGCTTCCTGTGCCAGGGAATGAAATCGACGCATCTCGTCATCGCTGAGAATCGCAGCGATCAGGAGGATGGCATCGGCGCCGAACTGTGCCGCCTCCAGGATCTGGCGTTCATCGATGATGAAGTCCTTGCGAAGCAACGGCAGCCTGACGGCTTCACGGATCTGCCTGAGGTAGTTCAACGATCCCTGGAAGAACTTTTCGTCGGTCAGCACGGACAGGCAATGAGCTCCGCCTGCCTCGTATGCTCGTGCGATTCGGACGGCGTCGAAGTCCGGGCAGATGACACCTGCGGAGGGGGAAGCCTTCTTGACCTCGGCAATGAGTCCGATGTTTGGGGAGCGTTGCAATGCCTCGAAGAAGCCGCGCGGTCCGCCTTGCTCCGCGAGGGCTTGTCGGATGTCGGCGGCCGACGGGGACTTTGCGGGCAGGGCGGCTACTTCCCGGCGCTTCTGCTCCACGATCACACTTAGGATGCTCATGCTTCTTCCTCGTCCTTCACATTGGGCATGCGTTTGAGGGGACATCCGGCGCGAAGCCACGCCCCCACGAAATCGTCGAGATCGCCATCCATCACCGCTTGTACATTGCTGGTGGAGTGGCCTGTACGCAGATCCTTGACCAGGCGATAGGGTTGAAAAACGTAGCTGCGGATCTGGTTTCCCCACCCGATGGATCCCTTCTCACCGTAGAAGCGCTCGAGCTCCGCTTTCTGTTCATCGAGGCGCTTGGCATAGATCTTCGAGAGCAGGAGCTTCATGGCATTCTCGCGGTTTTGGGCCTGCGATCTTTCCGCCTGGGAGGCTGCGACAAGTCCGGTGGGGATGTGAGTGATGCGGACCGCGGTCTCGACCTTGTTGACATTCTGCCCGCCTTTACCGCCGGACCGATATGTATCCACGCGCAACTCGACGTCAGGGACCACGATGTCTGCTTCCTCCAGGCTGCTGATCTCTGCGATGGCGTCCACGCTGGCGAAGCTGGTGTGCCGACGTTTATTGGAGTCGAAGGGTGAGATGCGAACGAGCCGGTGGACACCGCGTTCGGCTTTGCAGAAGCCGTAGGCGTTTTCTCCGGTGATTTTCATCACGACGCTCTTGATTCCTGCGCCTTCGCCTTCAAGAGCATCCTCGACCGTGAGGGTCCATCCGCGGCCTTCCGCCCATCGGTTGTACATTCGCATCAGCATGGATGCCCAATCACAGGCCTCAGTTCCTCCGGCGCCGGCATTGATGCTCAGGATGCAATTGTTCCGGTCATGGGGTCCGTTCAAGAGCAGGCGAAGTTCTGTGGAGTCGAGGGTTTTGGCGGCGGCGGCAGCCTCCTTCTCCATCTCAACCTGCAGGGCTGCCTGCTGGTCTGGGGGCTCCCCCTCGGCGAGTTCCAGCATGACCTGCAGGTCCTCGTATTGTTTCTCCGCCTTCAGGAACAGGTCCAGACGGCTCTTGATGCCGTTCGATTCCTCGATGAGCTTCTGAGCTTGGATTCGGTTGTCCCAGAATCCCGGGCCAGCCATCAGGCTTTCGATTTCCTGCAGGCGGCGCTGCGCAGCTGGAACGTCAAAGAAACCTCCGCAGTTGCTTCAACTTGCCGGCCAGAGGATCAAGATTCGATCGAATCGCTTCAAACATAGGAGCGGGGAAATTACATAACCGCGAGCGGGTGGAAAAGACCCAAATCGTTTGGTTACATATCGAGCCAAGCGGAGCTTGAAGTTCCCTGATCGGACTCTCATTCTACGCCGCTCTTGTTATGAACTATCGAATTTCACAACGAGCGGCTTCGCTCGCACCGTCGTTAACCCTGGCCATTGATTCGAAGGCCAAGGCCATGAAAGCAGCGGGGGAGGATGTGGTGGGCTTTGGGGCAGGGGAGCCTGACTTCGACACTCCTCAGCACATTAAAGATGCCGCTGCCACCGCCCTCGCGTCCGGCTTTACCAAGTACACCGCCAGCAGCGGAATTGCCGAGCTTCGTGAGGCCATCGCTGCCAAGTTCAAACAGGAGAACGGCCTGTCCTACAAACCCTCCCAAATCATCGTTTCCTGTGGCGGAAAACACTCCTGCTGCAACGTCATCCTGGCACTCTGCGAGCAGGGCGATGAGGTGATCATTCCTGCCCCCTACTGGCTCAGCTACCCGGAGATGGTCAAGCTCGCCGGGGCCACACCGGTCATTCTTCCGACCTCCGACAAGACAGAGTTCAAGATCACTCCCGAGCAACTCAGGGCGGCTATCACCCCGCGGACCCGGTTGTTCGTGCTGAACTCTCCCAGCAATCCCACCGGTGCCGTTTACTCTCCCGAGGAGATCAAGGCGCTTGGCGACATCTGCGTGGAGAAGGGCGTGCTCATCATGAGCGATGAGATTTACGAGAAGCTGGTGTACGACGGAGCGCGACATGCCAGTGTCGCGGCCTTTTCACAAAAGCACTACGACGCCACGATCATCGTGCACGGCTTTGCCAAGGCCTGGTCGATGACCGGGTGGCGGCTTGGGTTTCTGGCCGCACCGGAGCCGATCGCAAAAGCCATTGATGCCGTTCAAAGCCACAGCACCAGCAATCCCACTTCCTTCGCACAAAAGGGAGCTGTGGCTGCGTTGACGGGAAGCCAGGCTCATCTTCCGCTCTGGCTCGCTGAGTACTCCAAGCGACGCAGCTACGCGTGGCAGCGACTCAACGCCATGCCTGGAATCACCTGCGTCAACGCAAAGGGTGCCTTCTACCTCTTTCCCAACATCTCTTCGCTCGGACTCAATTCCATCGACTTCTGCTCCCGCCTTCTCGAGGAGGAAAAGGTTGCAGCCGTGCCTGGCATCGCGTTTGGGGCGGAAGGTTACCTGCGCATCAGTTACGCGACCTCTCTCGCGAACATCGAAAAGGGTCTGGATCGGATGGAAAGGTTCGTTCGCAAGATCGCCGGCAAGTAACCCATCATCCCATTTCTTCATACCATGAGTTCATCCATCCCAGCCTGGCCGGAAGGTTTCAAAGCGGTTTATGAGGAGGGCGCGAAGGCCTATCGCGGGGGGGGTCGCGAACCTCAGAAACTGTTTAGCCGGGGTGCTCTGACATTTCTGTCATCCATCGGCTGCACGGCCCAGGAATTGTTCGACTTCAT
>VHDG01000330.1 GCA_016871475.1 Verrucomicrobiota bacterium | reverse complement strand
CCTCTCCGTTGTGCTCCACTACGACGCTGCGTGGCAGCAGCCCCTGGAGGGTCAGGAACTGTTCCATGGTGCAGGGAAAGGTTGTCGGGATTCTCTGACCGTTCGCGAGAATGTATGGCTCTTCCAGCATGAGGGCAGGCTTCTGAGGAGTGGGACGCCTCGTTTAAAGAAGGTCCTGATAGGCAAGCCAGAGCGCACGATAATATCGCATCACGCGAACTGGATCCTTGCTGTCCGGCATCTCAGCGAGGCAGTAGCCCGTGTAGTTCATGCTGTTCAAACGAGCCATCAGCTTGCGGAACGGATACTCCTGAAGGAAGAGATCACGCATGTGCACACAGATGATCTTGTGCTTCACCAGGTCGAAGTTCGCTTCGAATCCATCGCCGGCCAGATCGGTCTGGTTGGAGTTCCAGGTGATGCCAACATTGGAATGCGATGCCACATCCAGAATGGTTTTGATGTGTGGCAGGAGCGACGTCCCCTGGCCGTGCACTTCCAATCGGATGGCGACTCCGAGTCCGTCACCAAACTGGCCAAGTTCCCGCAGGGAACGTCCGATCTGCTCGAGAGTCTTTTGAACATCGACTTCCTTGGGCAGCCCGTTCGGACGCACTTTCACTCCAGACGCACCCACATCATGCGCGAGCTTCATGTATTCCCGTGTGGCTTCGATATCGCGCTTAAGCTGGGCCTGGTCGGGCGTGTGGTAGTCAAAAGCACTGCCCAAGCCCATCAGTTCCACCTTGGAATCCGCAAAGCGGCGGCGCACCTCACCCCGTTCTTCCTTCGACAGATTAACTTCCACCTTGTGGGCATGAGTGGTTCGGAGTTCGACACCTTCAAAACCCGTGGCTTCGCAGTTCTTGAGAATCGTCTCAATATCCCAATCCTTCGCCAGGTTGTAGGTCACGGTTCCCAGCTTCATCCGTGGCTTGCCCTTGAGAAAGCCCGTGGCTTCGGCTGCCGAGGAGCTGGGCGTTGCGAATGTTGCCAATGCAGGCAGCGCCAGGGCAGCCGATTGAAAGAATCGCCGCCGGGTCTGGTGATGAGGGTGAGCCATGGGAGTGTGGGTCAGGGTTTTCTAAGCGAAGACTTTTCAGGCATCGGGAAATCGGTGGGCGGCTTCTGCGTCACCTGTCCTGTTGCCGCCCATTCAACACCTCGTTGCAGGGTGGTGATGAATCCGATGCAGTATTGGGCTGTGAGATCTGGGCCGTTGTTGTGGCCCAAGGCTGTGTGAAAGATGCGTCCCTTGCCGAATGTGAGCGCCATGAGCATGGGCTCGTGGCGTCCGGTCCCGCCGGTGGAAACATCTGCAAACGCGGTGGCGAGCACAGTCATGCGCACCGCAGGCCCGCGCAATCGATCGTAGAGCTCGTCCTTGGCGTGCATCCATCCGGACGGGAGTCCTTTGACAATGGGATGATCAGGTTCGCGATGAACGACTTTGAATTCGTGTTGCTTGCCGTGGCTGCCTCCCCGACCGGGAGAGGTGTCCCTCACGATCTTCTTGTCCCAGTAGACCCAGGGCCCGCTTTTTTCATTTCGATCGTTCCATCCGCCGACCCCGATCATCTCGTTGTATTGCGGCCAGGCGGGGAAGGCATTGTCCGCAGCGTGGACGGGCACGAACCCGCCGCCTTCCCGGACAAAAGCTTCGAAGGCGAGTTCGAACTGCTTTGACCACGGCTCACCATTGTAGTTCGAGACCAGCACCTGGTAGGGGGAAAGATCTGGATTGAATGAGGACATGTCGCCGCCCTTTGGAGGCGTGGTGGCAACATCCACGATGAAGAGCTTGGTTTCTTCGAGGATCCGCTTGATCCATGGAGAGCTGGATTTCCAGTCGTGGTTGTTTTGGCCATCAATGAGCAGGACGCGCAAGGGCGCTGCATGCAATTGAGAGGATGGGGCCAGGATGAGGAGCGACGAGAGTAACATCGCCGCGAGAGCCAGGAAGGTCGAAGGACTTTGCATGTGCAGCAAATAGTCCATTCAACCCTGTCATCACAAACAAAAAACCACTGAAGACCCTGGCAGTCGATTGCGAGGGGAGGAGGGACGGACGCGAGTCGCAAGAAGTGAGATGAGCCCCCAGCTCACTTTGATGATCAACGCTTGGGGGTAGCCGACCCCGGGAGCGCTGGCATGCTGCCGGCAATTAGGGCTTGCGGAACTCAGAGGCCGGCGAGACTCCAGCACTCCCAGGGGAATGCGATCTCTCTGACATTTTTGCGCGCGTTGCCTCGTTGGGTCTAATGACCTCTCCGACCATTGCTCTGAAAACAGCGATGGATGGACCACGGACCACGGGAAGAAGACCGATTACGATTACGAGGGGAAGCGGAGGGTGGACGGACGCGAGTGGGAAGAAGTGAGATGCGCCCGCAGTTGGCCGATGCCGCGAAATTCCCATAGCTCGTTCTCTTGCGTCCATGCTACTTTCCTCCAGTCCAAATGAGCTCGGATCGTTCACTCTTTATCGGATGCAGGAGCGCCGGACGGAGCCGTGATCCGTTGCCGTTCCAGGCCTGGGTCATTCTTTGGTTTGCCTCGCTCTGTCCGGCACAAGGTCAGGGTTACCCGCCAAATTGGTCGAACCCAGCGTTTGCCAACAACGTTACGGTGCATCTGGCTGTTCGGTCTGATGGTCAGTCCGGGATCGGTACACGCGACAACCCTCTGAACGCGACGGGAGAACGTTTCGACAGGATCATGCAGAGTTTTCGGGGAGTTCCCAACGTCACTTTCATCCTTGGGGCTGGCGACTACGAAACTTTTGCCAAGCCAGAGTTCGGTGATCCACGCACGCCTGGGAACCGCTTTTGGGAACCATACAATTATTGGAAAATCATTGGGGCAGGGGTGGAGCGCACTGTCATCCGGCAGGTGGGGGTGGAAACCGACCGAGTGACCAAGCACTCGATGATCTGGGCAGGTCGGCCCGAGCCCGGGTTGCTCCGACACTTTGAGATGGGGCATTTGACCCTGGATGCCCGGGGGGAGGAGTTCGCGCCCCGTTATAAGTCAAATTTCGGGTGTATCAGCATCGACGGCTCTGACATTCATATTCATGACGTAATCTGCAAAGGTTCAGTCAACGCGCAGGCAGATGATGGGGTAATCAGCATTTTGGAGGATTTTCGAGAACTATTCATTCTACGGCTGGGTGTTCCTACAACGGGTCCTTTCGTCTCCGTGTCAAACAATCTTGTCGAGCGGTGTGTGGTCATTAACTCCACCGATCGGTTTCTTCAAACCAGTACCAATCGGCAGGGCCAGGAGATCGTTCCTGTCGTGACTGCCATCATCAATGCGGGGCATCCACCGAACTATTCCGTGAATCCTCGGGTGCTCGGCTGTTTCGTGGAGGGGCGCAGTCCGACACAGAATCTGCACGCCATCACAGTTCACGGGTGCATCAGGGGAGTGGCCCAGGGGAATGTTGTCAGTAACGCGCAGTTCGCTTTCTATCGCGATTCAGCCCCCACTGAGAGCGTGCGTGTCATCAGCAACTCCTTCATGAACGTCCGGTCGGGTGTTTATTTCAATTCCTCGCCCAATCAAGGAGTCGCCAACACGGAGCCCCTGGCCGCGGCGGGCGTCTGGGGAAACAGTATTAGCTTGAGCGACTATGGTGGGCGGGATCCCCGCAAGACCAGTGCCGTGGGAATCAGCTTCAGCGGCAATGCAGATCCAGCGTTCGAGTCCTTTCGTCAGGTGATCGTGGGCGCCAACCTGATCCAACGAAGATACGATGGGGGGGCACTCCTCGCCGAACAGTTTTTTGCCATGCACCTGGCCCATGCTTCATCGGCCTGGATCTATAGTAACCGCATGGACCTTTCAGGCGCTTTGAACCCCCTGTTGCTTACCCAGCCGCGACAACCGCCCTTTGCCTTTGGAAATCATACCGTGGAGGGAGGCCTGGTTTTGGTGAGCACCGATGGCGTGCGTGTTCCCGATGTTTGCGGGGTGCCACCCGGATTCGAGCGCGCGTTGGTGCCCTATCCTTTAGTCCCCGTTCCTCTCCCGGTTCCCGCGGTTCAGATCCTTTCGTTGGATGCGGCGGCTCCCGGGGTGCGACTCTTCGCGCCCGCGATATCGCGAATCGCCGATCAGTCTGAGGCGCCTGGGCTGATGCACCTGGTGGATCCGGCGCTGGAGCACGGGTGGGTTTCCAACCAGCAGCCCGGCGGGGGCAGTGCACTCTGGCGCATCGATACACGCAACTGGCCTCCCGGGGACTACTACGTTTGGGTTCGGGTGAGATCTGCCCGGGAAGCGGACGAGACTTGTTGGGCGGAGCTGGATGGTGAGGAGTTCTACTTTGATACCACTCCGAGGGATGCCAGCAAGGGAGGCGTCGGTTGGAGATGGACGCTCCTTCATGGACGGACACATAAAGCCGACAACCAATCAGACCAGCCGAGGCTCTGGCGGATCCATCGGGATTTCCACGACATCCGCATCCGATGGGAGGAACTGCGTGGCTTGGAAGTGGACCACCTTCTGTTCACCCAGGCGTCCCCCAGCCGTTATGCGCCCAGCGATGTGATCGCCAGGCTGGGATTCGAGGAGGTGAGATCCGAGACCCTCTCTCCATGGAGCCTCGAACTTTCCCCTGTGGATGGGCGTTTGAATCAACCCGTTCAGGTGCATCGAAGCGTGCAGCGGCATGGGGAGGAATGCGTGGAGTTCATGGCGACGGGGCAGGGAAGTGCGGATGTGCGATTTGCCGTTCCGCGAGCTGGATACTACTCCCTATCGGCACGCGTGAAGTCGCTCATTGGAGATCCTCCGTCCTGCTACGCTTCCATCGACGGCGGAGAGCGGATCCTGAGGCCGGAGCCCGATGAGTCCGGATGGCACTGGATCGGTGAATCCTCCGCTTCGGGGCTTGCCGCCAGTGCAAGATCGGAGTCCGAGCCGTGGATTCGATACCTAGCGGTTGGACCGCACACGCTGCGGTTCCGGTCCCGGGTTCCAGGGCTCTTGATATCAAAGGTGCGTGTGAATGAAGAGTGATCACATGGACCTTCTTTTGACATGGGTGCGCGGCCGCTGTGGCGCGAGATGGGCCGTCCTCCTGATACTTCTGGCGATGGAGGTGGGCCAGGTCAGGGGAGCGGATCCAGACTGGCGCGTTCGTAACCCCGGCGATTATCCGGCCTGCATTTCAGGGTTCGCTTCCAACGGCGGCAATCAGTTCCTTGCTGTTGGGGAGCAAGGTCTCATGCTTGCCAATCA
>VHDG01000329.1 GCA_016871475.1 Verrucomicrobiota bacterium | reverse complement strand
GAGAAGCCTCCTCGCAGGCGCTCGTTCCATCGAAAGAAAATGCTTTCCACAGAGAGATGCTTTATCAGTGATCAACCTCGGAGCGCAAGCGCTTGTGGCGGATATCTCGACCACCTTACCCACCTTGCCGCCATCCTCATTAATATGAGACATCCAATCTCTGGTGGCAGGATGGAGCGCTCCCACCAGAAGGTGATGGCGACAAGTCTTGGGGGCACAGGAGGTTGCACCGGTAAAAAGTGAGATACGCCCGGATCCCAGATTTTCACCGATAATCCTTTTGACAACTCGCCTGAGTTGATTTGTAGCCACGAGAACTCAGACCAGATCAGCCTACAATGTTGTGCGATTGACCTCGTGTCCGTTTCCAGCAAGGAGCGGAGGGCTGTTGTGGGAAGACCTACTAAACTGCACCTCCATGGCCTTAATCAACCACCTCCCTATGAGTCCTAAAATACTTTTCGCACCATCCCGGCTGGCGGCCGCCTTGGGGCTGCTGCTTATTAGTTCATCCGTCGAGGCACAGGTCTCCCGGCTTACGCGGCTGGACATCAACAATCCCGTGGAGGGTCTCTTGGAAAACAATCCGGACGGGTCCATCACGGTGACTGCTGGCGGAAACGACACCTGGGGCAATAGCGATTCCTTCACCTTTCTCTACGAGGAGAAAACCGGGGACTTCGATTTGAAGGTGGAGATACTGGATCTTCAGGTGGACGACGCGCGGGAGCAGGATTCCGCCAAGGCATCGTTGCACGCCCGCGCGGATCTCGATCCGGACTCGGCCAACGTCATGATCAACGGCACGCCCATCGCCGAAGGTGCGGCCAACTACATCGAAACGATCTACCGTCCAAGCAAAGGCGGAGGCACGGATGATCCGCCCATCCACGCATTCTTTCCCAAGATTGGGTTGGGCCCCTGGGACGGAACCTACCGCCCTGTGGGGGATAGGAAGCTGTATGCGCCTGCGGAGGGATATTCCACTTGGCTGCGCATGCGACGCGTCGGCAATACGATTCAGACCTACGTCGGTGTAAACGGCGTCGACTGGGAAGTCCTGGCCGACTACACCCTGAATCCGGAGCAGTTTTCAGACACCCTCTATGTGGGGTTGAGCACCGTGGCGCACCTCGGGCCCAATGAGAATCAGGAACACCGGGTGCGCGCCCGATATGCAAACTATGGCGATGTGGCGACCCCGGTGCCGACTCTGGATGGAACCACCCCTGTGGATCCATCCGCTGGCCCTGGTGTGTATCCGGTGGCGGGTGTGACCGCAGCGAATTGGAAACTCGCCATCCCAGAGGATGGCAAGGCGCCGAACGGGGACTTCATCAAGATCAACTCCAGCAACAAGAACCAGCTCATTTTAACCGTGGAGGGCCAGGGCCCGGTTTCCTGGTCCGCGCCGGGCTACAACCAGGGGGACCTGGACATCAGCCTGAGTCCCCGAGACCCTGCTGCCGCGCTTCGGAACCAGGGTCCCTATAGCAATCCGGACCGTGCCATCAGTGTTGTCGATCCGAACTCCCCGGTGACCCAGGCCTGGATCCCTTCCACCCGTCACGGATTGGTGCTCGCGACCGTCCGAAAAAACTCCCAGCAGTGGAATGATGATGGCGCCGGCGGAGCCACACCTCCCTTCAGCGCCTTTGCATCGGTATCCGTCGATTTCTCCTCCCGGAAAGGGTTCAGCATGGACAACGGCCGGTTCGTCAACGGGGAGATCTACGTGAGTATTTTCAAGATCGGCGAGGCGGAACCCCGGTTGCCTGCAGGCGCTTCGCCGCTGGCCCTCAGGGAGGCGAATATTGATGTGGCCACGGCGTGGTTCCCCTTCGTTCAAGGTTGGAAAGCAGGCTACTTCCATGACGCAACCAAAGCGCCAGCGGCCCATTGGGCCAAACATGCCTCACATAGTGGTTCGGTTACCGATGGCACCACATCCATCGACAAAGTGGCCTCCAAGGCGCTGATGAAATGGGCGGATGCCGATGGGAACCCCGAGGATGGTGTTTTCACCGCAGGAGGGTTGGGACGACTGACGCTTGCAGGGGTGGATTCACTTGCGGATGGGATGCTGTTTGCGGTCTCAAACGATGATTCCAGCGATAATGAAGGGCAGATCGTTTCGGTGGTACCTGTTCCCGCGGACGATGCGTCGCCCTCCGGTTGGACTATCGCGATCCGCCAGGACGACGGTAATTATGACCCGACCGTGTTCTCCGATGCGGCACGCTCGGAGTTCGGGTTTGTGTTCATTCCTTATACCGCCGGCAATCTGGTTGGAGGCCATGTGAAAGGCTCAGCTGGCAGCAAGATCAACGGGGCGGGTGACTACAGCATTCGACGCCTCGCTGCGGGTCGCTACGAACTGACCTTGCCGGGCGAGACTGGCACCACCGGGATGCTCCTGCTGCAGAATGCAGGGGTTCACCCTTCGGACCCGGCTTTGGCCGATGACAGTGCTCTGTCGTACGAGTATGCGGGTGGAAACACGTTCATCGTGGAATCGCACAGCGTGGTCCCAGGCGGTTCAGACACAATTGCCACTCGGGATACGGATTTCTATTTCGCGTGGGTGGATTTCACAAATCCCCTGACCCCGAGTCCGGCTCCGGCAATCAGCTTGGAAGCGGCGGCAAAGGTCGAAGGCCCGTACGCCGCGGATGGCGGCGCGATTGTGGATACCACAGCACGGACCATCACCGTGGCCAAGAACAACGGAGCGCGGTTCTACCGCGCGAGGGGGGATGCCGCCCTGAAGCTCAAGAGCATTCGCATCCAAGGGAACAATGTGATCATCGCCTACGAGTAATGGGGAAGCCCAAGCTTTCTCAATACCGCCGACGTTGGACAGATAAGCCGGGCCTCCGATGGCTCTGACCGTGTGGCAACAAGTTGTTGCTTAGAGCGGTCTCCATGATGCGCATCGACTACTTCCGCTTGAGAATGTAGTCGATGCGCATCTGCCATCCCACTCGAGGGTAAAACCTAGAAACGGGAATGGAGCGGCGTCGGGATGCCCAACATCTTGGATGAGCACGAATTGTGGCTTCACGGGATGGCAATCAAACGAATCGGTGTCACACGAATGGTGTTGAAGATTATTTCCCACAGATTCAGGACTCCACAGATAAAGACTGGGGAACAACTTCTGGGAATCTCATCTGCGGAGCCCCGAATCTGAGGGAAACTTCTTCGGGCTGTTGGAGGGGGGTATCCTCAGGACCTGGTTGGGCATGAATCTGGTCCGGGATATCGGCCTTTGATTCATCCTGAAAAGAGCAATGAAAACCCTCCCATGTCTTGCTTCTCACTTTCTCGTCAGGTCGTGGACTGCGCCAGTCCCTCTGACTACGCGGCGCGACGGCGGTTGGCGCTTTAACCAGTGGCGCACGAAGGAATCGCCGCGCACTGCGGCAAGCCAACGCCCGTCGCAGATGTCGTGCTATGCCAGGATCGCCCTCATGACGTTGCCTTGAACGTCGGTGAGTCGCGCGTCGCGTCCGCCAAATCGATAGGTCAAACGTTCGTGATCCAAGCCAAGCTGGTGCAGCAACGTGGCGTGGATGTCGTGAATGTTGACGATATCTTCAACGGCGCTCATGCCCATTTCATCGGTTTCGCCGAAGGTGATTCCGCCGCGGATGCCTCCCCCGGCCAGCCAGATTGAATAGCCGCTGACGTGATGATCCCGACCGTCCTGGCCGCTGCTGTGCGGGGTTCGGCCCATTTCCCCGGCCCAGACAACCAGGGTTTGGTCGAGCAACCCGCGGGATTTGAGGTCGTGGAGGAGCGCGGCCACCGGCTGATCAGTGATGCGGGCGTTTTCCTCGTGGCGTTGCTTCAACTCGCCGTGCTGGTCCCACGGTGCGTTGTTGTTGTGCGTCAATGGGCAGGTCACTTCAACGAAGCGGACGCCGGATTCGATCAGGCGTCGTGCCCGCAGGCATTGCATGGCGTAAAACCGCTCGAAGTCGTTCGTTCGATCGGCCCCGTAGAGACGAAGGACCGACGCCGGTTCACCACGGATGTCGCACAGCTCGGGCACGGTGAACTGCATGCGGGCGGCTGTCTCGTAGTTTTGGATCGCGGCTTCCATCGCATCGACCCCCGCGCGTTCCTGGGCGGTGGCGCGATTCTGTTCTCGAAGAAAATCCAACTTCGCGTTTTGGACCGCGGCCGAATCCGCGGGCAGGATATTGTCGACCGGAGTGCCTTTGGCCCGGACCAGGGTGGCTTGATGGGTGGCGGGCAGGAACGAACTGGCGAAGTTCTGAAAGCCGCCGTTCGGGATCCAGTCGTTATTGAGAAGGACGTAGCCGGGCAACTGTTCGTTCTCCGTGCCGAGGCCGTAGGAAATCCACGAGCCGAGGCTGGGCGCGGCGGCCACCGAGCGACCGGTGTGAAGCAAGAGCGACTGCGCGCCATGCAGCGGACTTTCTCCGACGACCGATCGAACGACGCAAAGCTCGTCGGCCATGCCCGCAACGTGCGGGAACAGGTCGCTGACCCAGAGCCCCGATTGGCCGCGGCGTTTGAAGTCCCAGAGTGATCCCAGCCATTTGCGCCCGGCGCTGGTGGCTTGAGAACGCGGATCAGGTCGCCATTTGGCCGGTTGCCCGTGGAGCCGCGTCAGTTCCGGCTTCGGATCGAACGTGTCGACATGCGAGACCCCGCCGTCCATGAAGAGGAAAATCACGTTCCTCGCGCGCGGGGCGAAATGCGTGAGCGGTCGTGTTCCAGGCGCAGACCACGCACGGCTCAAACCCGCCAGGGCCAGGGCCCCGAATCCCATACTCGAACGGCCCAGAAACTCGCGTCGGCTCCAGTTCGAGCTGCTGTTCCTGATTTCAGTAAACATGGATGAACTCATGCAGATTGAACAACGCGTGGCCCACATCCTGCCAGAGGCCCGGGTCGTTCGGTATTTTCAACGTGGGAACGGTTCGCAAAGTCGCCAATCGTTCGACCATCCGAACCATCCGATCCGTTTCGGAAGACAGCGCCGGGCGTCCCAGCGCCTCCGTGATCATCCGCTCCACCCGAGTGCGTACCGCGTCGGAAGGGCCGGACTTCTCACGGTCGGCTCGCCCGAGGCGCAAGGCCCACTCTTTCGCCATCAGCTCCACAAACGGATCGTTCAACAAGGCCAACGCCTGACCCGGAACCTGGGTGACATCACGATGACCGACCGTGAGTTTCGGAATGGGTTGATTGAAAAGCGCAAGGAAACGCGAAGGCTCCATCA
>VHDG01000328.1 GCA_016871475.1 Verrucomicrobiota bacterium | reverse complement strand
AAGGAAGTCGTCGGGCTTACGCGATCCGGATTTCAGCCCCTCGACGCGCCCCAGGATGCGTTCGTTCAGGCGGCGCAGGTATTCGTGTTTGTACCACAACGGATCCTTCGGGGAGCCGCCGCGTTCCTGGATGCGGGCGGCGAACTGGATCATCTGGTAAATAGTCTGTTTGCCGTTGAGGCGGAGGATGTCATCGGTGAGGAGGTCCTGAAGCGCTTGTTCGGACTCCCCCGGGACTTTCGGGATCATCTCGATGAACATGGGAACCATGACCTGGGGCCAGCCCTCACGAATGATGGAGAGGGTGCCATCGAAGTCGAAGAGGACGTGCGAGATGGAAGGACGCGGCTTGAAGGACGCGGCATATTCGATGGGCTTGGGGACGAGAGACGTTGTCTGCATGAGCCCCGGAGTAAAGTCCGGGCGATACGAAAAAGCAATCGTCTGGCAGGCCTCCGTAGATCCCCGGTCTTCGGTCACGTAGACCACGGATTTGTGTTTGAGGAGCCCAGGGGTTATGGTCTTGGCATTAGCTGACAGGCTACAACGTTCAGAACTCAATCAATCGTTACTGAGCCCCCCGAGTGGGGGGCTCATTCTTTTTGGGAGGGGCGGACCTTGACTGGATAGAGCCCGGGGCAGCAGCCGAAGGTTTGGTGGAATGCGTGGCTGAAGTGGCTGAGGCTGTTGTAACCCACCTCGAACGCGGCCTCTGTCACATTGTGTTTCCCGGCCCGGAGCAACTCCGCGGCTTTCTCCATCCGGATCTGACGAACGTATTGAGGGATGGTCATGCCCATCTCCCGGGAGAAGGTCCGGCTCAGGTAAAACGGACTGCAGCCCACCTGCTTGCCGATCTCGGCCAGGGATAGGGGCTCAGCGAGATGGGACTTGAGAAGGCGAACGGTCTTCTCCACCCGGTCTGCCGCGGCGTGTTGCTGGCGATGGCAGAATAATTCCTCCTCGGCGGGGGTGGCGTAGAAGAAGGCGGCGATCACCTCGAGGGCTTTGCCGAGATACCACGGAGGCTGGGCAGCGCCCAGGATCGGGGGACGCTGCAGCGATCTGATGAGCTCCGACTCGGTACTCGTCAGGCGACGGGTCGTGGCAAGCGCACTGGGAGTCGCTTCATTTCGCATCGCGGCTGTCACGACGGGATGGAGGCCGTGCCCCCAGGGTTCCAGGTGCGAGCGAAGAAAGGCGGAGGAGAATTCGATGCAGAGAAACTTCTGGAGCATTCCCGGATCTCGCCAGGCTTCCATGCCGGCCTTGCCCACGGAGTAGAAGCCGACGGTTTGATCGTTGAACTCAGCCGTCTGGCCTCCGGACACCACGGTGCCGCGGCCCTGGAGATTCAAGCAGAGTTCGAGAGTTCCAGGGTGGAAGCTGCGAGCCCAATCGAGACGCTCCGAGAGCTGGAACTCATGCCATTCGAAGCTGACGCCGAGCTCATGGATGCTCCCGTGCAATTGACGCCAGAGAACACCCGGTCGGTGCCAAAGCCGGGTTTCCTCCCAGGAGAGGCTTCTGGATGGCTGCGGCGTTTGCTCAAGAGCAGCGCGGCCGGGCTTTAAAGCAGGCTTCATCGATGTGTTCTTCGCTTAAATTCACAACTCTGTAACAGAACCGTTGACTCCGAACCGGCCTTTGTTAGCTTCGCGGCTCGTTTTTCGCGAGACTTTCCAGTGTCGCTCAACAAATCCCGGTAAAAACCAATCACCGGCATCAGATCTATGGCCAAAGCAAAGAAATCGAGCAAGTCAGTCAAATACGTGTACACGTTCGGCAACAAGAAAGCCGACGGAGATGGTTCTATGAAGGCCCTGCTGGGCGGTAAAGGCGCGAATCTCGCGGAGATGACCCGCATTGGCCTTCCTGTGCCTCCGGGATTCACCATCAGCACGGAAGTCTGCACCTACTACTACGCGAACAAGCGTTCTTATCCCGCGGCGTTGCAGGGCCAGATGGAGGCGGGCGTGGCGAACATGGAGAAAATCATGGGCTCGCGCTTTGGCGCAACCGACGGGATGCCGCTGCTGGTCGCAGTTCGCTCGGGAGCTCGCGATTCCATGCCCGGAATGATGGACACGATTCTCAATCTCGGTTTGAACGACCAGACGGTTCTCGCTCTGGTGAAGGCCACCGGCAATGAGCGTTTCTCATGGGATTGCTATCGCCGGTTCATCCAGATGTACGGCGACGTGGTTCTTGGCGTGCAAAAACGCGAGGGGGAAGACCATGAGCCCTTCGAGACCGTGATCCACAACTTCAAGCATGAGAAGTATCACCGCGACATCGTTGACAGCGAGCTCACCGCTCACGATCAGCAGGAGCTCGTGGTCCGTTTCAAGGCTTTGGTGAAGGAGCGCACCGGCAAGGTGTTCCCGAACAATCCGTGGGATCAGCTTCGCGGTGCGGCAGGCGCCGTGTTCAGCTCATGGATGAACGACCGTGCGATCGTCTATCGCCGCAAGTACAACATCCCCACCGAATGGGGAACCGCCGTGAATGTTCAAGCCATGGTGTTCGGCAACACGGGCGAGACGTCGGGCTCCGGCGTTGCGTTCACGCGCAATCCAGCCAACGGCGCCAATGAGTTTTATGGCGAGTTCCTCGTCAACGCCCAGGGCGAAGATGTCGTCGCGGGAGTTCGCACTCCGGAACCCGTGATCAAGCTCAAGGACGTCATGCCCAAGTCCTACGCTGAGCTGCTCCAAGTTCGAAAGACCCTCGAGAAGCATTTCAAGGACGTCCAGGACATCGAGTTCACGGTTCAAGAGGGTCGCCTGTTCATGCTCCAGACCCGCAACGGCAAACGCACCGCCGCGGCAGCCTTGAAGTTCGCTTCCGAGATGGTGAAGGAAAAACTCATCGACTGGGAGACCGCGATTCTTCGCAATCCAGCGGACCAGCTGGAACAGCTTCTCGCGCCTATCTTCGACCTCGCAGAGGTGAAGAAGGCGAAGGTCATCGCCACGGGCCTTCCCGCAGGTCCGGGCGCCGCCACCGGCAAGATTTACTTCAACGCGGAACGTGCGGTCGTCGCAGCGGAGAAGGGCGAGAAAGTTCTTCTTGTCCGCGTCGAGACATCTCCTGAAGACCTGCGCGGAATGATCGCCGCCGAGGGCATCCTCACCGCCCGCGGGGGCGTGTCCTCGCACGCGGCTCTCGTCGCACGTCAGATGGGCAAGGTCTGCGTCTGCGGAGCCGCGGGCGTCGGGATCGATTACGAGGCCAAGACCGCATCCATCGATGGCGTCACTTACAAGGAAGGGGACTTCCTATCCATCGACGGCACCTCCGGCCTGGTCTACGCCGGCCAGATCAAGACAGCGCCCTCCGAGATCATCTCCGGCCTGCTCAACGACGATAAGGCTGCGCAGGCGACGGAGAAGTACAAGAACTACGTGCAGCTGATGAAGTGGTGCAGCAAGGCCACCCGGCTTTCCGTCCGAACCAATGCAGACACGCCTGAACAGACCGCTCAGGCGATCGCCTTTGGCGCGGTGGGCATCGGGCTGACCCGCACCGAGCACATGTTCTTCGAAGGCGACCGCATCGATGCGATGCGCGAGATGATTCTCGCCGACAGCCTGGGGGCTCGCGAGGCCGCCCTTGCGAAGCTGCTGCCTTATCAACGCGAGGACTTCCACGGAATCTTCAAGGCGTTGAAGGGCTATCCAGCAACCATTCGCTTCCTTGATCCGCCCCTGCATGAGTTCCTGCCCCACACCAAGGAACAGCAGATGGACCTGGCCCGGAAGCTGGGGATCAATGTTGAGAAGATCATGGCTCGTGTTCACGAGTTGCATGAGTTCAATCCGATGCTGGGCTTCCGCGGATGCCGCCTGGGTATCAAGTATCCCGAGATCACCCGCATGCAGGCACGTGCCGTATTGGAAGCCGCTGCTCAGGCAACCAAGGAAGGCTACAAGGCGAAGCCGGAGATCATGATTCCTCTCGTTGGGTTCAAGAAGGAACTGGATCTGCAGGTCGCGATCGTTCACGAGGTCGCTGCGCAGGTTCAGAAGGAGAAGAAGGTCAAGATCGCCTACAGCGTGGGAACGATGATCGAGATTCCCCGCGGAGCCCTCACGGCTGACGAGATTGCCCACAGCGCTGAATTCTTCAGCTTCGGCACCAACGATCTGACCCAGACTTGCCTGGGCATGTCCCGTGACGACTCGGGCTCCTTCCTCGGCGCTTACACCGAGAACGAGATCGTGAAGAAGAATCCCTTTGCCTCCATCGACCAAACCGGCGTCGGGCAATTGGTCAAGATCGCGGCGGAGAAGGGGAACAAGACCCGTCCTGGCATCAAGCTGGGCATCTGCGGTGAGCACGGGGGCGATCCTGACTCCGTCAAGTTCTGCCATCGCGTGGGCCTGACCTACGTGAGCTGCTCGCCCTACCGGGTGCCTGTCGCCCGGCTCGCCGCAGCGCAGGCCGCCATCGAGGAGAAGCGCGCGGCCAGGAAGAAGTGACCAGCGCGCAGCGCCCGTCCCTGGATACCAACAGTTTCGAGGCCCGCCCCCACAAAGGGGCGGGCTTTTTCTTTATGCCAGCGGAGGACGGCTCCATGGGTGTGCCTTCCTGGCATCGAGGGTTCCCCGGGCCGGTGGAGGGCGCTTGCTGTCCTGTTCCGAGGCAGTGACATTGCCAGGGATGGAGGTCGCTGTTTTATTTTTGGTGTGAGGATTCCGATGTAACGAGGGAGCGGGCAGGGGTGCTGCCCGAGCCTTACTTATGCCATCATTTTCTTACGTCGCACGTGAAACAGGATCCGGTCGCGAGATTACGGCCAGCATTGACGCCGCCACGGAGCAGACCGCGATCGCCACGCTCCTGAACCGCAATCTTCTGGTGGTTTCCATCCAGGAGAAAACCTCGCGTAAGGGCAAAGGGAGCGGGGGATCCGTCGGGCTCCAGGACCTGGTGATTTTCACACGCCAGCTATCCACCATGATCGACGCGGGTCTCGCGATGGTTCAGTCGCTGCAGGCGCTTCAGGAGCAGACGTCCAACAAAGCGATGCGGGACGTGATCAAGGACATCACCACTCGGGTGGAGGGGGGCGACGGGTTCTCGGAGGCGTTGTCGAAGCATCCGAAGGTTTTTAACAAGCTTTACGTGTGCATGGTGGGGGCGGGTGAGCGGGGTGGTTTGCTGGCTGAGATTCTGGGACGGCTGGCGACCTATTTGGAGAACACCGCCCGGCTCCGCAAGAAGGTGAAGTCCGCGATGATGTATCCCGTGGGCGTCACGGTTGTGGCTTT
>VHDG01000327.1 GCA_016871475.1 Verrucomicrobiota bacterium | reverse complement strand
TGATGATGAAGAACGTCGCCGGACTCCACAACCGGATGTACGGGTAACGACCACACAGGATCGTCTGGCCGAAGTGCGACTGAACCAACACCTATTGCGCAACGAGTCTATTACTTTGTCTGTACTTTTTGTTCACTTCCCCCACACCGCGACGCGATCCTGGCGGTAAGCATCGTTGGCGAGATGGGCAGCGGCGGCTGAACTGACGCCGGCGCTGATTGGAGCACTCGGTTGCCGCTGATTGCGGATGGCGTCGATCCAGTTTTGCAAGTGCAACCGTTCGCCGTCGGGCTCCGGGTAGAAATCGCGGCCTCGCGGCAGCTTCGGGTTGAGGTTTTGCTCTTCCGGCTTTCTGTCCGGGAAACGCAATTCCGGGATCAGTTCGAATCGGCCGCGGTCGATGTAGAGGTTGCCCTCCGTGCCCATGAAAGTGATGTGCGAGCCTTCGCGGGCGTTGCTAAACGTTCCCTCGAAATGCATTTGCAGGTTGTTGCCGTAGTGCAGGAGGGTTTGAATCGTGTCCGGCGTTTGCCAAACATTCTGTGCCGTATTGAATTGGCCGAGTGTGGCGGCCTTGTCGGGATGATCGACATTCAGAATCCAGTGGGCCACATCGAGCCAGTGAACCATCAAATCGGTGAGGATGCCATTGCCGAAATCCCAGAACCAGCGCCAATTGCGGAACTTGTACTCGTCGAAGTCCTGAGCGGGGGCGTTGCCGAGAAATCGTTTCCAATCGAGCCGTTTGGGATCGATATTCTGTGCCCCCCGGCGAACGCGATCGGTGTTGCGGTTCCAGGTCATGTGGACTTTGCGGACCGTGCCGATGCGCCCGTCGTTGATCAGTTCCTTGGCTCGAATGATGTGTGGCATCGAACGCTGTTGCGTCCCAATTTGCACGATGCGGCGATGCTTGGCGAGCGCCGCCGTGATCTCGGCCCCCTCGCGCATCTTGTGCGTCAGCGGCTTTTCGACGTAAACATCCTTGCCCGCAGCCATCGCGTCGATCGTCATCGGAGTGTGCCAATGGTCGGGGGATGCGATGAGGACGGCGTGAATGTCCTTGCGCTCCAGGATTGCGTGATAATTGTTGGTGACAAATGGCTTCGAGTCCCCGAGTAGCTTTTGCGCGAGTTCGAGGTTCGGCTCATAAACATCGCACAGAGCGGTCATGCTGGTGTTCGGCACCTTCGCCAAAGCGCCCATGAGAAATCGGCAACGCCCACCGGTGCCGATCAAGCCGATGTTGATGCGTACGTTGGCGCCGAGTGGCTGAGCGAACGCTGGCAGCGTCAAAGCGGTCGTAGCCGCAGTGGCAGCGAGAAATTCGCGGCGGGTAAGGTTCAGGTTCGGAGTCGTAGTCATGATGGTTATACCTGTTAGTTTTGGCCCGTACGGTCATCGCTATCTCAATCTCAAGAGGACGGGACCGGAGAATTTGGTTCCTCGAACTCCTCTCCGTCACCGCTGCTGAAACAGTGGCGATGGAAGGCGGTCTGGCGGGCGTACCGGCCGTCCTCATCGGGGGACGGTTATGGAGTACTGATTGCAGTTATCACGAAACGACAACCGAAGTCGGGGCGTTGGAACTGAGCGTTGAACCAACCGCGAGCCGCCTGGGCATCGTCCCGCCATCTGTTCTGCTTCCCGTCAAACCTTGGCAGGTAGCAGCCGCGAGTCGCGGAACGGCAGTAGTTGGCATAGTCGGCCCAACTGCCGCCGCGGAGGATCGCTTGCGATTCATCCTTCTTTGTCGGGCCTGCCGGATCCGTCACAGCCTCAGCCGGGTACTTGTCATGGAAGTCCTGGCACCACTCCCAGACATTGCCGTGCATGTCATAAAGCCCCCACGCGTTCGGTTTCTTCTTGCCGACGGCGTGCGTTGTTCCCTTACTGTTGCCGAGATACCAACCCATTTCATCGAGATCTCCAGCATACGGTTCCTCCGTACCGGCACGGCAGGCGTATTCCCACTCCGCTTCGGTCGGCAGGCGCAATCCGCCGCCAGCCTTTTTACCGAAGGTTTGGCACTCGTCCCACGAAACGGTATCCACCGGTGCCTCCTGGCCCGTTTTCTCGAAGAGCGACGGGTTGTAGCCCATCACCTTTTCCCACTGTGCCTGCGTCACCTCGTACTTTCCCATGTAGAACCCCCGGGTCAGCGTCACGCGGTGTGGCACCTCTACTAAATGACCGAAACGACTCCGGCCTAGCTCGGTTGTCGAGCTGCCCATGAGAAAGTTCCCCGCCGGGATGTAGACCATCTCCATGCCGGTGGCCTCGTGGACGATCGCCTGTGCCCAACCGGACTTGGTGTAGGTCTCGGCCTTCGTCCCGGCTGCCGCCCGGCAACCCGGCGGCACTCGAAACTTCGGATCCTCATGCGCCCTCGCGGGATCTCTCACGCTCGGCAGCATGGGGGGATTCTTGTCGTTCTTCTGTACCGGTTCGACAGTTGACTTCATCGACACGACCACACGAAAGCCACAGAACGGGTGGCCGGCGTGTTGAGGGCGGTTGATGATATGAGACCAGTCCCACACATCGCTAAAGGCTTTGCCGCGCCATACACGACACATTCCTGCATGGGTTCCTGGCGGGCTGATACCCGGCCCTGCCGGGTCAAGCGTGGGCGCCCCGACGTAATCATGCGTGAACCAGTCGTGGCACCACTCAGGAACGTTGCCGAGCATGTCATACAAACCGAAGTTGTTGGGTTTGAAGGATCCCACAGGCGCTGTCGTGCGGAAGCCGCCGGTGTCCTTGGCGGTTTTCAGAGTCTCACCCTGAAAGATTCGGGTGAAGTTTTCGTACTTATGCACCTCGGCAGGCTCCTGCCCCCAGTAAAACCGCGTCGTGCTCCCGGCCCGGCAGGCATATTCCCACTGCGCCTCGGTGGGCAGCCAAACCTTCATGTCGGTCTTGGCCGAGAGTTTCTCGCAGAACTCAGCGGCTTCATTCCACGTCAGCAGCCCTTCGGGATACGTCTTACCCTTGAGCCACCTTGGCTTCTCCTTGTCGCGAGCGTTGGCCTCGTCGTAGCGACGATCGCGTTTTGCGTCCGAGCCCATGATCTGCTCGAACTGCTGCTGAGTGACTTCAAACACGCCCATGTAATACGGCTTGCTGATCGTCACCTCGCGGTGCGGGATCTGCCAATAGGCCGCTCCCTCGCGTCTCTCAATCATCGCGCCCATGACGAACTTGCCGGCAGGGATGAGGGTCAGTTTCATCGAGACACCGGAACCGAGATCCAACTCCATCTGCGTTTCTTTGATCCCCGCGCGTTTGGCGTAATCGGTGACCGATTCCTTACTGTCCCAAAGAGGCCAGTCCGCTCGTGCCGTCACGGGTTCCGCCGCGATCAGGGACCCCGCGCACGCCGTTGCCAACACCACGATCAGGCTGCTTGCCTTCTTCATCACAATTCTCCTTCTGCACGGCTTTCGTTTAGAGCAGTTCCTTGACCGGTTCACGTTCGTCGAGCAGGTACATTGGTCGGCCGCTGTTGTCTGGGAAGGTCATGGCGGGATCGATGCCGAGGGCCTGGTAGAAGGTCGCGAGCACTTGCTGGACCGTGTAAGGCCGGTCTTTCGGTTGCTCGGCCGTGGACGAGGACGAACCGATCACCTGACCCATCTTCAAGCCGCCGCCCACGATCAGGGCGCTCATCACAGCCGGCCAATGGTCGCGTCCCGCGTCCTTGTTGATTCGCGGAGTGCGGCCGAATTCGCCCCAGGCCAACACGACGACATCGTCCTGCAGGCCGCGGTCGTAGAGATCCTGAACCAAGGTCGTGACACCGAGATCGTATTGCGGAAGTTGCAATCTGATTTCCGGGAAGTGGTTTTTGTGCGTGTCCCAATTCACCACCGTGCGGCCGTTATTCACAACCGCGTTGAAGTTAAACGTCACGCAGCTCACCCCGGCTTCGACCAGCCGCCGGGCTGTGAGGAACTGCTCGACCCCCTTGTAACGGTCGAGGGTCTTCAGGGGTTCGTTCTTCAGGTCGAGCGCGCGATAGACCTTCCCCGACGTGACCATCTCCAGCGCTTGCTGCTGGAAGCTGTCCATGCCCTCCATCGTCTGCCTGGTGTCGATATCGCGACGCAGCGTGTCGAACGACTTGAGCAGGTTGACGCGATCGTCGAGACGGGAAGGAGTCAGCCCCTTCGGCAACAGCAGATTCTTGCGAGTATCGCCGCCTTCACCCGGCGTGAAAGGTTGATGCGAGACACCCAGGTATCCCGCCTGGACGCCCCAACCAAACGGATCGCCGACTGGCGTTTGCCCAGGGCGAAGCGACACGAATGCCGGAACTTCGCCAGGCTTGCCCCGGACTTTCGAGATGACCGAACCGACCGAGGGCCGCTTTTGGAGTTTGGTGATCGGCTCAGGGTAGCCGGTCATCTGGACGGAGTCGCTGTGCTCCGGTGCCCCGGCGATCACCGAGCGGATAACGGACATCTTGTCCATCATGCGAGCATGCAGGGGCAGGAGTTCGCCGATCTGCACGCCAGGAACGTTCGTGCGAATGGCCCCCGTTTCTCCGCGAAACTCAGCCGGCGCGTCGGGTTTCGGGTCATACATTTCCATGTGCGGAGGCCCACCGGCGAGGTTGATCAGGATTGCCGCCTTCGGCACTCGCTTCGTTGAAGAGTCGCCCAACGCTGCCCGCGCTCGGAGCAAGTCCGCCAGAGTCACTCCCGCGCCCAACGCTCCGATTTGCAGGAACTGGCGCCGCGAGACGCCGTTACAGAATGCACCGGTCGAACGACCGAAAATGGACAACATCAGCTGTCTCCTTTTGGTGGATGAACAAAACAAAACTAACAAGGCGGGGCAAATTTCCTGTTAGTTTTGGCCTGCACGGTCATCGCGATCTCAATATACACGAGGACGGGACCGGAGTCGCGTCCTACGGGTTGCGAACGTAGATCGCCTTACCCCAGGTCGCGGCCCGGAGAAAGTTCCAGCCCGGTTCGTTGGGTTTCATCACCTCAATCAACTGCCCCTGCCACTTACGACCCGCCGGGTCGCTCCAGTGGACCAGCCACATGGCAGCTAGCTCGTCTCCCGCACGCGGTGGATCGTCCGCCGCATTCAGCAAATTCCAGGGAATCGCGTACTCCAGCGTGTATCCGCGACCGTCGGCATCTTTTCGCGGATCTTTCCCAGATGAACGCCTCTGGGAACGCAAATCATCTGTGCGGTCACAAAGTACCACCGCCAAGGGTGGTCTGCAACGATTTTCGCACCCGGATGAGGTCCCGACCCCGGT
>VHDG01000326.1 GCA_016871475.1 Verrucomicrobiota bacterium | reverse complement strand
GCGCTCCCGGGAGGACGTATCGCCAACAAGTTCTACAGGTCCATTGTCCAACAGGCTCCCCATGACCCGGCTCTCCTCGGCGCCATCCATCTGTTCTGGGCCGATGAGCGATGCGTGGCTCCTGATGACGGGGATTCGAATTTTCGAACCGCGAGCGAGCTGCTCATTGAACCTCTGAAGCTCCAGCCAGCACAGGTGCATCGAATCCAGGGCGAACTGCCACCACCCGCAGGAGCCGCGGCTGCGGAAGCCTCCTTGAACAGCGTTCTGGGGAGGAGCGGTTCGAGAGCGCTCGATCTGGTGATTCTGGGAATGGGGGAAGACGGCCACGTGGCCTCGCTGTTTCCCGGGGACAACTGGGAGGACCAGAATCATCCCCCGCTCTACAGATCGGTCGTGGCAGTGAAGCCTCCGCCAAACCGCGTCACCCTGACCTACCGGGCACTGAAGGAAGCAGCCCAGGTCTGGGTGCTGGCCTCTGGCGCTGGGAAACGTGACGCCCTCCGCCAGTCATTGAGCACCGACTCCACACCGCTGGGGCGGGTGCGATCGCAACGTTCACAGGTCCGGGTTTTTTCTGACATTCAGTGACGATCGGGTCCACGGAGAAACTCGCAGTCCCCTGGTTCAAGCTCGCGCTGGCGGGAGCTTGCGGAGTCTTGTGGGCGATGGCGTTCCCCCATTGGAACCTCTCCGGGCTCGGCTGGCTGGCGCCCGGTCTCGTCCTGTTGTGTTCGCTCAGCTCCTCGCGGCGTGTGTGCTTCTGGTGTGGATGTGCCTCAGGTCTGACGATGAGCCTGACGGGTCTCTACTGGCTCCTCTACATGCCGGTGACGGGCCTTCCCATCCTGGGCTGGATCGCTCTCTCGCTCTACCTGAGTCTCTACACCGGCCTCTGGACCTGGCTCTGCTGGAAGCTCTTCCCATCAACGAGCCACAGCCTGCAAACGCCTCCCAAGCTGCCTTGGTTGAAGCAGACTGGCTGGTCGCTCTTCTGCGCCGCCTCCTGGGCCGGCCTTGAAACACTCCAATCCCACCTCTTCACGGGGTTTCCGTGGAACCTGCTGGGAGCCTCACAGTCCGAGCTGCTGGTGGTGACCCAGCTCGCCTCCTACACGGGTGTTGCCGGCATCTCGTTCCTCATGGTTTGGTGCTCCACCTCCCTTCTCCTGGCGGTGTTTGATTTCATGGGCCAGTCGCATTCAAACAGAGGTTTTCCCCGGGCACTTTTCCTCCCTGCCGTCGCGCTGATCGGCGTGAGTGGCTACGGCTGGAGGAAGCTGACCACACCCGCGCCTCCCTCGGCTGAGATCAAGATCGCGATGGTCCAGCCCAGCTTCCCCCAAACGCTCATCTGGGATTCCTCCGCTGCTGATGCCCGATTGGAACGGATGCTGGAACTCTCGAGAACCGCGCTGGCATCGAAACCGGATCTGCTCGTCTGGCCGGAGTCGGCGGCGCCTTACTCGGTGCGCTTCGACACGCAAACGCAGCAGGCCGTCCGGACATTGCTGGAAAAAAGCCAGGCCTGGATGGTGATGGGTTCAGATGACGCTGGCATCGAAGACCTGAAAGGCGGCGGGACGCGCACAAACTATTACAACAGCGCCTTCCTCCTGGACTCCTCGGGAGGTTTTCACGGCGGCTATGCGAAACGACAGCTCGTCATCTTCGGGGAATACGTGCCGCTGGCAAAATGGCTGCCCTTCCTTCGGTGGTTCACGCCCGTTGGACACGGATTCACTTCGGGCGACAAACGAGTCGCCTTCGCCATCCCGACGCCGGACGCGCGGTTCGCTCCCCTGATTTGCTTCGAGGACATGTTCGCGCGAGTCGCCCGAGACCAGGCCCAATCCGAGATCGACTTCCTGTTGAACATCACAAACGACGGATGGTTCGACGAAAGCGCCCAGCAATGGCAGCACGCTGCGCACGCCACGTTCCGGGCGATCGAGAACGGAATCCCGCTCGTGCGATGCAGCAACAACGGCATCACCTGTTGGATCGACAAACACGGCAGGATGTCCGATCCCGCCGCAGGCCTCTCGAAAGGGGCCTACTCGGAGGGAATTCAAATCATCCAGGTGCCGCTCGACCGATCACCGCCTGCCGAATGGACGTTCTACCGTCGGCACGGAGAAATCTTCGGCTGGTCCTGCCTGGGCCTGGCCGCTGTCTTTACGCTGCTCTCTACGCGGTCCCTTAGAACAAGTCGCGATCAGTAACCGCACCCAGATGCGCAGAGGTCACCGTTCTGGCGTACTTCGCAAGCACACCGGTTGAATAATTCGGCGCTGGCTTCTTCCACTTCTTCAACCTTGCCGCGATCTCCCTGGCAGGAACATCGAGATTCATCTGCCTCTTCTTCGCATCAATCACGATCGGGTCGCCGTTCTTCACCACTGCGATCACTCCGCCATCGAAAGCCTCTGGAGTGACGTGACCCACCACGAATCCGTGGCTGCCTCCCGAAAAACGTCCATCCGTGATCAAGGCGACATCCTTGCCCAATCCCTTGCCCATGATCGCCGAGGTGGGCGAGAGCATCTCCCTCATCCCTGGACCGCCCTTGGGTCCTTCATAGCGCACGACGACGACATGTCCCTTCTTCACTGTGCCGTTGAGAATTGCAGTCAAAGCCTCTTCCTCGCTGTTGAAGACGATGGCTTTTCCTTCGAACCGCAGTCCCTCCTTGCCGCTGATCTTCGCCATGGCACCGGTCTTGGCCAGGTTGCCATACAACACGACCAAATGACTGTCGGGCTTCACAGGGTTGTCAAAGCCGCGGATGACATCCTGACCGGGCGGGTATGGTTTAACGGCCTTGAGATTCTGAGCCACCGTCTTCCCAGTGACAGTCATGCAGTCGCCGTGCAACAGGCCACGGTCCAGCAGCATCTTCATGAGCGGCGTCAGCCCGCCGATTCTCACCAGCTCTGCCATCACGTATTTCCCGCTCGGCCGGAGATCGCCCAGCACAGGCACGCGCTTGCCGATGCGGGTGAAATCGTCGATCGACAGCCGAACACCGGCGGCGTGGGCCATCGCGAGCAGGTGGAGAACGGCATTCGTCGATCCGCCCAGGGCGATCACCACGGTGATGGCGTTCTCGAACGCTTTCCTTGTCATGATATCCCTCGGCCGGATGCCCAGCTTGAGCAGGTTCAGCACCGCAGCCCCGGCGCGCTCGCAGTCGAGTTCCTTGTCCTTGGAAACAGCAGCCTGGGCGGAGCTGTTGGGCAGGCTCATTCCCAGGGCTTCGATGGCTGAGGCCATGGTGTTTGCGGTGTACATCCCGCCGCAGGACCCCGCGCCCGGAATGGCAACCGCCTCGAGCGACTCGAGCTGACGATCATCGATGGTCCCAGCCGCATGCTTTCCCACCGCTTCAAACACGCTCACGACATCCACAGGCCGGCCTTCGTGTTCACCCGGAAGGATGGTTCCTCCGTAAACGAACACCGCAGGACGATTCAGCCGGGCGATCGCAATCATGCACCCGGGCATGTTCTTGTCGCAGCCTCCGATCGCCACCAAACCGTCCATTCCCTCGCAGCCCACGACGGTTTCAATCGAGTCGGCGATCACTTCCCGCGACACGAGGGAATACTTCATTCCCTCGGTGCCCATGGAGATGCCGTCGGAGATGGTGATGGTGTTGAACGTCACGGCCTTGCCCCCGGACTGGTTCACCCCGATGCCGACCTGCACGGCGAGGTGATCGATGTGCATGTTGCAGGGAGTGACCATTCCCCATGTGGACGCAACCCCGATCTGAGGTTTACGAAAGTCATCCTTTTTGAATCCGACGGCGTAGAGCATTGCGCGGCTTGCGGCGCGTTCGGGTCCATCGACGACGATACTTGAGAAAGCGCGAAGGGAATCATCGCTGCGCCTGGCGGCTCGGGCGGCGGCATTTTTCTTTTTGTTCATGCAAGTGAATGAATGGAGCGCGAAAACATCCTTGAAGCCCTCGGGGAAAGCAAGTCCGTGTCCACGCATGGCCCATCCCCTTTTTTCAGGCTCCCTTCCTACTCGTAATCGTAATTGTAATCGAAGACGGCTGAGCCGCCCTCCCGACCATGGCGAGCTCGCCATGCTGGGCTGGGCTGATGAAGGCAAACTCGGGCTACCGGCTGCACGAAGGAATCCTGAGCATCGGGGACTACCGGCCGATTGCGATTAGATCACGATTGCGAGGGGGGATGGGGGGAGGGAGAAGTGGGAGGCGCCCGGGAGGAAGGTCCGTGGAAAAGTTTGAGGCACACCCAATTTATGCCGACTCTAAAATGGGGGCTTTACAACCTCCCATTTGCACCCCTAGGGTCACACCGCTCTTATGACGAACAAGCTTACAGTCATCGCCACTCTGGCGACAGCAGCATTTTTCATCACCGGCTGCGCAGGTCCCGAGCAAAAGCTGGGACGCGGCATCCGGAACGCCACCGAATTCGCCCGCCTCGGCGACGTTCAACGTTCGATCGAACACACAGCCCTTTGGGACAGCCCTTCACAGACCTACACCACCGGAGTCATTCGCGGCCTCAACCGCAGCCTGGCTCGCACCGCTTACGGCGTTTACGACATCGTGACCTTCCCTTTCCCCGGCTACGAAGCCAAGTACACCCCCAAGGGTTACATCGCACCCGACCATTCCGTCGCGACAACCAAGTATCCCTACGGCGGCCTGCGTCTGCCTGAGAACCCCACTGGCCCCACGGGTGCCCCCACAGGGCTGCCCTCCGATCCAATCATGGATTCAAGCGGTGAGCTGGGTCTCGGCGGCGGTCCTGTCGGCCGGTCAATCCCTGGCAATCGCTTCAACGTGTTCAACATCGGCAAGTAGCTCGTCTCTTTACCCAAAGGCACCGACACTTTGCTGTTGGTGCCTTTTTTGTTGCCACGATGTCTCTCCTGGTTCATTCGCCCTGCAAGATCAACCTCGTCCTGAACATTCTGGGACGGCGGCCCGACGGCTTCCACGAGCTGGAGACCCTCATGCTGCCGGTTCCACTGTTCGACGAGCTCTCCTTCTCGGAAGGGGCTTCCGGGATTCAGGTCACCTGCTCCGATCCCAGTCTGGCTGTGGATGAATCCAACCTGGTCTTCAAGGCGGCCCGGGCATTCTACACGCACGCCGGACTTGCGCCCTCCATCAGGATCCACCTCGAGAAACGAATTCCCATGGCCGCAGGGCTCGGGGGAGGAAGCGGCGATGCGGCTTCCACCCTTCTTGCCCTAAACCAGCTCCATGGCGGGCCTGTCCACACCGCTCAGCTCCAGGAGCTC